>CAZIKS010000053.1:0-18927 GCA_964539795.1 uncultured Pirellulales bacterium | reverse complement strand
TGCCATTGCTGCTGCCTTGGCCAAGTTAGGGTCTGTGTTGGGATCGGAGAGGTCAGGTTTTATGAGGATATGGCTTGCTCTGACCTGTTCGGGTTGTTCGAACTGCTTTGTGTTTTCAGAATAATACTTTTGAGCATCTTCTTCTGTAATGTTTACCTGGCCGTCAAACTGAGCTTCCATAAGTTTTTGATAGGCCAGCCTTCTTGGAAACTGCATCTGCTCTTTCCACTGGTCATAATTTGTTCCTCGTGCTTCCAACAATGCTTTCAGGTCATCCAGCGACATTTTCTGCTGAGTAAGCATTTCGTTGATTTGTTTAGTTACGTCTTGTTCATTGATGACTATATTGTTTTCTTTTACTTTTTCGTCCAATAGGGTCTCAACAATCATATCCTCGATAATCCTTTGTTTTAGTTGCGTTCTACTCTGCTCCAAAAGAGCGGGGGGCATTTTTCTGCCGGGCTGCTTGGCCATTCGATCCATCTGAGGGGCAATTTTCTCATCAATCTGGCTTTCAGTAATATCTATACCATTAATGGTTACGGCCACATCCACTTTATCTGTCTCATCAGGCTTTTCAGCAGTGGTTGGTGCCGGGGCTTCTTTTGGTGTTTCAACTATAACCGGAGGTTGGGCCGGCGTTTCAACAGCAACTGGCTCAGGTTCAGCTGGCTTTTCAGCAACGGTGCGTTGTGGTTCGAGCGGTGTTTCAGTAACAACCGGCTCGGGTTCGGCTGGTTCAACAACTGTTTCAGGCGAGACTTCGGCAATCCCCACTTGTTTGGTGTCGGTATCGACGGAAGCTGCCGGTTCACAGGCCAAGCCTAAAAGGGCAGCAAATGTCACAAGCCAAGTTAAAATTATCAGATAACTTTTCATAACTTCGTCCTTTCGATAGGTTCAAAACGTTTCAAAACATCACTGGAACAAACAAAAATGCTATTTTCTCAGGGTTGAACAAATAAGTCAACATTTTATTTTCCCATTGTGATTTTTTGATATTTTACACTATAGATGCCCAATTTAACGTTTGTAAATACTGATAAGAGCTTGATTGATTAGTTTATTGTGTTGGGATTTTTCAGCAGATGAAACTTGCAAATATACGCTTTTTTGCTATTTTTTAGCTGTCAGTTCCGTTTGAGTTGGCGCTTTATTGTCCTGCAAGGGTGATAATGTTTCTCAGAAATGACAATTGTGATACTTCGGGAGTGAAATGGATTTTCCCGGGCGGGTAAAAATTCAAAGCCATAAGATAACTATAACACCCCGGTATTGTGAAACCGACCAAGCCGGGGTGGTTCATCACAGCGTCTATCCAGTGTGGTTTGAAATGGGCCGGACGGAGCTTTTACGCGTTAACGGAATGGCTTATAAAGACCTCGAAGTTGCCGGAGTGTTTTTTGTCGTTGCCGAGCTATATATAAAATATCGCAGTCCGGCCAAATATGACGAACATCTTCAACTGGAAACAAGCTGCTCAGGGGTTACCGCCAGTAAGGTTGAGCACCGTTATAAACTTACTCGCAGCAGTGACGGTTTAATACTGGCGGAGGGCTGGAGCACACTGGCCTGCGTCGGTGCCGAGGGTAAAATTCAACGAATACCTGAATTTATGTATCCCGAGTTATAAAAACCAATTCTTTGATTTGACCTAAACCGGCTAATCTGCTAAACTCATATCTTGTAGTTAACTGTGCATCGTATTTTGAGCAAGATAAAAGATACAGGGATTTAATGGCTTCAGACAAAAAAGAAAGCTGTGGTCTCTTTGGTATATATGGCGACCCTGATGCTGTTCAAAAAACCTACTTCGGCCTATACAGCCTTCAACACCGCGGACAAGAATCGGCCGGCATAGCGTCCAGCGACGGTGAATTTATCCAGTGTTACAAAGGAATTGGGACGGTTGGCAGGGTTTTCCGAAGCGGCAGACGGTTATTGGAAAAACTGACTAATCCAATAGCCATCGGCCACGTACGGTATTCGACTACAGGTTCCAGCAAGGCAATGAATAGTCAGCCTCTTTTGAGTGAGTACTCTCGCGGCCAGGTAGCGGTAGCACATAACGGCAACCTTATAAACGCCTCGCTGCTACGTGACGAATACGAGGCATACGGAAGCATCTTCAAGTCCACAAACGATACCGAAATAATTACTCATTTACTCGCCAAGCCCACCCATATAAGCAAAGCCTACACACTGGCGCACGTATTGAATCATCTACAGGGTGCATATTGCCTGCTGTTTCTATTTGCCGACCGCATTGAAGCAGCACGCGACCCTTATGGCATTCGACCTTTGTGCATCGGCCAAACTGAAAATGGCTCTTATGTTGTTGCCAGTGAGAGTTGTGCTATCGATACCATAGGCGCCAAGTTCATCCGTGAGGTCGAACCAGGCGAAATAGTTACACTGGATAAAAGAGGGCTGACCAGCCGGTTTTTTGTTAAACCAAGTACGATAATACCAGCCCACTGTATCTTCGAGCACATTTATTTTGCCAAGCAGAACAGCGTTTTTTTTGGTGAAAGTGTTCACGAGTTTAGAAAAAAACTCGGAAGGAAACTGGCCATAGAACATCCGACTGATGCCGATATTGTGATACCCGTTCCAGATTCGGGGACATCCGCGGGGATAGGATATTCAGAAGAAAGTAAAATACCCTTCGACATGGGTTTGGTCAGAAGCCACTATGTAGGAAGAACATTTATTTCACCAGACCAGAAATTAAGAGAGTTAGAAGTCAAGCTAAAATTAGCGGTGGTAAAAGAAGCTATAAAAGGGAAACGCATTGTTGTTGTCGATGACTCAATCGTCCGTGGAACAACCACAAGAGGCAAGATACGGACTTTGAGACAGGCCGGAGCAAGAGAAATTCATATGCGAATAAGTTGTCCGCCATTGAGGTTTCCGTGTTTTTACGGAGTTGACTTTCCGACCAAAGAAGAACTGCTGGCAAATAACCGCAACCTGGAACAAATCAGAGAATTTCTTGAGGTTGACAGTGCAGGTTATCTGTCGCTGGAAGGGTTGCTGTCATGTGCCGTACTTCCGGCAGACCATTACTGCACCGCCTGCTGGAACGGCAAATACCGAATACCTGTAGATATGGCGATGAATAAATTCATTATAGAAAACCACCAAATGAATATGTCTGATGATTTGTCCGAGACAGATGAGTAAATACATAAGCTACGAACAATCCGGTGTGAATATCGACGCTAATGACGAGATGGTTCGGCAAATTTACTCGTGCGTTGCAAGCACATTTGGCCCAAGGGTGATTAGCAGTAAAAATAGCTTCGCAGGGATGTTTCGACTGGACTATGATGAAAAACTTTTCAAAAGAAATTACAAGAGCCCTGTTCTCGTAGCCTGCACCGACGGCGTTGGCAGTAAAGTTCAACTCGCTGCTAAAATCAAGAGATTTGATACCGTCGGAATTGACCTGGTGGCAATGAGCGTTAACGACATGCTTGTTCAGGGCGCTGAGCCGTTGTTTTTTCTGGACTACATAGCCGTCAACAAGCTGGAGCCGGAGACACTTGCCGAACTGGTTAAAGGTGTTGTAGCCGGCTGTCGGCTGGCCGACTGTGCACTGATCGGGGGGGAGACCGCTGAAATGCCTGATACCTATCTTAAAGATGATTTCGATATGGCCGGGTTTGCCGTTGGGATTGTGGAGCGGAAAAAAATCATCAACGGCACAACAATAGTAAAAGGCGATGTAATTCTGGGGCTGGCCTCAAGCGGCCTGCACAGTAATGGATATACACTTGCTCGCAATATCTGTTTCAAAAAATGCGGGCTTAAAATGACCGATATGCCGAAGGAACTCGACGGTGCTGTATTGGGCGATGTACTGCTGGAGCCGACGCAAATTTACGCCAAAGCCATAGTTAAGCTGTTATCGCAATATAAAGTCAAAAAAGTAGTCCACGGCATGGCACATATTACAGGGGGAGGTCTGGTAGGAAATATTCCGCGGGTCCTGCCGAAGGATTGTAACGCGGTTATAAAAAAAACGAGCTGGCCCAAACATAAAATATTCAAATTCCTGCAAAATGCAGGCCCCGTAGAAGAAGAGGAAATGTACAGGGTTTTTAATATGGGCATAGGCTTTGTATTGATAGTATCAGAGGATTTTGCTGATTCCATAGCCAGGAAATTCAAAAGATTTGGCGAGCAGGTTTATAAGATAGGCAGAATTACGACAGGGACCGGCAAAGTGGTCCTTAAATAACTCAAGGTTTGTGGATGGTTTTATCGTTTGGGTCTATACATAAGAACGCAGATGTGTTAGAATGCGTAAATTAAGTGGTTTAGCAGTGTTACTAAGAGTTTACAAACATACCAACAGGAGGTGAAATATGAGTGGTATTTTTGGAGTAGTCTCGAAGAAAAATTGTGTAGAAAGTCTTTTCTATGGCACAGATTATCATTCGCATCTGGGAACTGAATACGGGGGGATAGCGGTACTTGGAGATACCTTCACCCGTCAAATACACAACCTGAACCAGAGCCAGTTTAAGTCAAAATTTTATGACGATTATAAAAACATAAACGGCAACAAAGGCATCGGGGTTATCAGCGATTACGATGAACAGCCTATCTATCTAAATTCAAGGTTTGGACCTTTTTGTATAGTAACCAGCGGATACGTAGAAAACGCTGAGGAGATAGCTGTAAAATTGTTAAATCAGGGGATATCTTTCAGCGAGGTGAGTCAAAGAGCGGTCAATACGCCGGAGTTGATAGCGAAGTTAATCAACCAGGGAACCGATTTGATAGACGGCATAGAGAAAATGTTTGATTCTATAGAGGGTTCCTGTTCGCTTCTACTGCTAAATAAAGATGGAATATATGCTGCAAGAGACAGATTTGGGTATACGCCGCTTATCATTGGCAGGCGGGAAGATGCATGGGCGGTGACTGCTGAAACCTGCGCCTTTCCAAATAATGACTTCGAGATAATAAAACACATCGAACCGGGAGAGATAATCCTGATAAATGAAGACGGCATAGTGCAAAGAAGGCCGGGGGGAACAAATGTAAACCAAATCTGCGCATTTCTCTGGATATATACCGGCTTTCCTGCATCAAGCTATGAAGGAATAAATGTAGAAACGGTCAGGGAAAGATGTGGCCGATACCTCGCAAAACGCGATAACGATATCGAGGTTGACGTGGTCTCAGGGGTTCCAGACTCCGGATTAGCTCACGGATTAGGATATGCGATGGAATCGGGCAAACCGTTCCGACGCCCTCTTGTTAAATACACGCCGGGATACGGCAGAAGCTATACTCCACCTTCACAAGAGCAGCGAGACCTCATTGCAAAGATGAAACTTATTCCTATCAAAGAGGTAATTGAAGGTAACAGCATAGTTGTTTGTGAGGATTCTATTGTCAGAGGGACCCAACTCAAGAACTTCACTATAAAAAAACTCTGGGATTGCGGCGCCAAAAAGTTACATATAAGACCGGCCTGTCCGCCGCTGATGTTTCCATGCAGGTTTAATCTTTCCACGCGCTCCATCCATGAGCTTGCCGCTCGTAAAGCTATCGCTTCCCTGGAAGGTCATGATTTAAAAGATGTGTCAGAATATGTAGATGAAAACAATGAGAAATACAAGGCAATGGTAGAATGGATTGCCAAAGACCTTGACGTCTCGACATTGCGATACCAGACTACCAATGATATGGTTAAGTCTATCGGGCGACCCAAAGAAAACCTCTGTCTCTATTGCTGGACCGGCGAATGTCCAAAATCAGCATGTCCCAAAACGGCAATAGATATAGTGGACGTAAAAAAACCAACAGTAAAGAGGACAACAGAAACAAAAGTTGCACTCTAACCAAGCAGATTAATAACAGGTACAGAGAAAGTAGTTTAAAATAGAAAGTTTTTACAAGCGTTGAATTTTCCGGTGACCAGTAACAGTCCTTAATTCAAGTGAAGAGTGTCGAATAGTCTTGAAATTATCCGTATTAATGCCACATAAAATCCGTTCATGGACAGGAAAAGGTGCATTGGTTCTGTCCGCCCTATTACTAATTAGTCTCTCACTTTGCTATCTGTTTAAGCCCGATTTCTTCGCTGTGATAACTTTTTATCCGGCTTGGACATGGACAATATCAGGACTGTTTCTTGCAGCGCTCGGGCTACTTGCCAATAAACGGGTATCCCTTATAGCAATGTTGGGGTGGTTGGTTTTCATCATCATATTTGTAGAAGAACCGAGAAGTTTGTGCCGAAGTGTTTTACTTTTCAAAGGTTGGGGAACAATAACAAAAAAAGAAAACACTATCAGGGTAATATCATTAAACTGTGCTGGTGGTAACTTAAAAGCTGCTGAGGAAGTGATACGATACAAACCTGATATTGTGCTGCTGCAAGAAGCTCCCACGAGAAAAGATGTAGAAGGTCTTGCTCACGACCTTTTTAAAGATAACGGTACCGTCATATGGAATATAGACACGGCCGTCATTGTTAAAGGACGTGCCAGCCAAAGCACTTATCCCTACACGACGAGCATGTTTATGACTCAGACACATGTCCGATTAATGTCCGGTATAGAGGCCGGCGTAATAAATGTTCATCTCTTTCCACCAACGATAGAAATGAACCTATTTTCACCGGATTGCTGGCAGAAGCACAAGGTAGACCGTCAACTGCGTCGTTCCCAAATCGAAAAAATTGTAGCTCAACTTGACTCCATTCCTGAAAACGTTCCTGCTATCGTTGGCGGTGACTTCAACACAACAGCGGATGATGGGGCCATTCGTTTGCTTGGGCCGCGTTTACGAGACTCTTTTCGGGAAGGTGGAATCGGGTGGGGACATACTGCTCTTAATAACATACCCCTTTTCAGAGTAGACCAAATTTGGATAAGTACGCATTTCGAACCTATTGCTGTTTTTTCAAAAAGGACTGAGCATTCCGATCATCGGATGGTAATTTGTGACCTTAGGCCAAAACTGCAAACAGTTGCAACGGATTCTTTTACCAAATAGGCAGGAATGTTTTATAATAATGACTGAACTTTTTAGTTCATTTTTAAATAGGAACAGTTTGTAGAATGCGGATTCCCGCCTTCGCAGTGGTGACAGATGAGCAAGAACCTGGACAAATTAGTTGCGGCAGGGATTATTTATGCCGGTTTCGCTATCTACTTGTATCAACCACACTTAAGGCACTTTGACCGATTAGATTATCTTCTGCCTGTGAATCTTTGTTTGGCAGCTTCAGGCTGTTACGTGCTGAGTCGGCGATGGGTGGCAGGTTTTGCCGGTTCGTTTTTTGCCGGTGCGGTGTATGGTTTTGGGCCGTTTATACTTGGCCTGGCTAAATTTCACTCAACAACAGGTTTATTGGCGGCAACTGTACCATGGCTGTTTTGCCCGGCGGTATTTGGACCAAAATTTAAATGGCGCTGGCTGAGAGTGCCACTTTCGTGCCTGCCGTTTTTCGCAATACTGCTGTTTTTTCAAACCTCAGCAAGATTTCACTTATTCGCAATTCCTGTACAGACTAAGTTAAACTTAGTCGACCTAGCCGGCCTATTAGTGCCACTTGTCGCTGTAAAACGAAATTTAACTCTTGTCGGTTTTTATCACATACCAATAGCATCGCTGATTATTGGTTTTTCCATGCTGTTTGCCGCTCGACGATTCGGCGTAATGATTATTTTTTCTCTCGGGCTGATATTATCTTTTTGCCATTCCTTATTCAATATAAGCCCCATCATCTGGTTGGTAATTCCTGTTCTGTGCTGCTCGGTATTGATAGGTGCGGGAGTGCAGGGACTGATATCTTTCGGCTTTGCCGATAGGAAGTGGGTATTGGCAACAACTGTGATTATGACTGCATGTTCTGTTGTCACGCTACTGGGGGCGGCAAAATACGCAGAGTCTTTTGCAAGGTTAGGAGCAGGATATGCAAAGCTTTTCACCGAAACATCCAAGATATATTTACTCGGTGCGATTGCCACCGGCATTATTTTTTTTACGGCACGAACAAAATCACATATTCACTGGTTGCGGCTGGCTATCCTTTGCTCAGCTATGGCGGTGGATATATTCCTTGGTGCACGGTTTATAGTTGATAAGATTTTTTAGTTCACAAAGCTTATAGATTTGTTCGTTGATATCCAAGGTGCATACATATCACGCTTAAAATGTCTCCCGTTCGATTTGGCCAAGATAAAATCGGCCGTCTTTATGCATGAAATCAATGATTTTATCAAATTGTTGATTTATGAAACGTGTGTCGTTTGAAACTATCGCCATTGCGATGACCGCGGAAGTTTTGCTGTCGTTATGATCAACCTCAGCGATTGATATATTAAATCTGCTTTTCAATCGGCCAATAAGACTTTTGACGATACTTCGCTTTTGCTTAAGCGAAGCTATCCCCTGCATATGCAGATTAGTTGTCATCACGCCGACAATCATTTCCTGTTTCTCAATAGTTAATGTTCGAGGCACGGGCCGCAAGTCACAATCTATTGTAGCTATTGTAAGCTTTTGGGGTGAGATTTCAAATTTATTCTTCCTTCGTAATACTACGGTGCGTAAGCCCGTAGATGGAAGTACCCGACGAAGTCGGGCGGGCTTAGCCCGTCCCGGAAAATGCCACGTCCGTAAGGGCGTGGAAATTTACTAAACTGCCGTTTTCATTTCCGCTACGATTTGACGAGTTTGGGGACATTGGTCTTTGTGAGCTTTTTTGAACGCAGAAGTGTATGGCTGATTCTCTTTCTTGAAAAGTTCATTACCAGTGATAATTTCCTGCAAAGCTTGAGATTTTACCCTGGCTGTCTTCAAGAATCGAACTGCTCTTGTGCCACACACACCGCCCAATAAAGCCGATATGCCTATAGCTAATTCGAACATATTATCAGCTAATGCGAATGCGTCAGGTCTATCGACTGATTCGTGTAAGGCTGTCTGGGCAAGCTGAAAACTCGATTGTGAAAGTATCTCTTCAGCAGTGTTAGCCTGTGGAAATTCTTTCGGCAAACCATAATAAGAGCTAAAGGCCCTGCTCTGCAACTCAGATAGCTGTGCTAATGCCTGTAGCTTTTCCGAAGTTTTTTCGCGCTGAGCAGCTTCTGCGGTTATTGCTGAGGTGCGATTGTGCAGCCAGGCGTTTTGCTTCTGTGCTTCACTTGGCGCAAAACGAAGACTATCACAACCAGTCAACAAAAAACAACATCCCAATAAAACAACTACAAAAATCTTTCTCATTACATCTCTCCTTAAAATTGTGGTTAAAGTTGGATTGTTTTTTTCATTCTATTACTATATTATGTTGCAGAGATATAAATTCCGCCTTTCATTAAGAGGTTCAATATTGGACACTGCAAAGACATTCAAACCCAAGAACATATTACTGTGGCGAAAAGCAGCTGCTCATCCTGAAGCATTGCGGATAGTGGATATGTTCCCGTCCGCTGATGTTAAGCTGATAGAACACCAACGCAAACCCCCATCACAGAATATTTCATCAGGTCAAGCAATACTCAAGGGCAAGAGAACTTTAATGATAGGCACAACATCGTCTTTTGTGGGACATTTCGACGGCCAGCTTGGCTCAAATGTTCATTGCTGTCCCTACTATAAATTAGTTCCTGTCTCGAATGGCTGTCCTTATTACTGTACTTACTGCTATCTGGCATTTGTTTATCGCAAATTTAACCCTTTCATAAAAATTAACATTAATTATGACACAATGTTCAGGCAAATACGAAAGACTTTGGCTCATTCCTGCAGTAAGTCCAGTTTCAATATGGGCGAAATGCTCGACAGCCTCGCCCTCGACCACATAACCAATCTCACAACAATGCTGGTTCCTTTTTTCGCTGATTTTTCCAAGGCATACCTAATGTTGTTAACCAAAAGCAGCAATATTGATAATCTGTTGAGTGTCGAGCCTAACAAACAAACAGTTATTTCCTGGAGTCTAAACAGCCAGCAAGTAATCGACACATATGAATTAGGTACAGCCAGCCTTGACGAACGTATCAAGGCGGCCAAGCTATGTCAGGAGCGAGGGTACCGAATACGGTTCCGTATTGACCCTGGTATTCTTTACCCAAACTGGCAAACCGGATATGGCGTTTTAATCCAGAAAACACTGATTGCTACCAAGCCTGAGAATATTACACTTGGCATGTTAAGGTTATTGCCCGGCCATTTTCGCCTTGCCAAAGAAACATATGGAAATCGTGCAAAAAAACTCTGCGACCATACTTTTATGAAAGGCGCCTCAGACGGTAAGGTCCGCTTTTTATCGAAACAACGCATCGAATTCTACAATTTTTTAATCGATACTATTCATAGTTTTGACAGGAATATCTCTATCGGTCTTTGTAGAGAAACACCTGAAATCTGGAACATTTTTAAAGATCGCTGTGAACACAGAAAGTGCAATTGCATTAACTGGTAACCGTTAGGCAACAAAATTTTGTATAGATGTCATTTTCCTGACAGGTTCATATAAGCAGTGATAATATGTATAGGTATAAGTTTCATTTTCGTTTCTCTTGGGATACACATATTGTGTATGTACTTGCTTGTTACTTGAGGTCGCTATTGCTTTGCTCATTCGTCGGACAAGGGATGTTTGAAACTTGTCTTGCAAAATTAAGAATCTTCCCTTATGATTACAGAACTTTTCGATATTTAACAACCCGTTAACAAAACCATTGAATCCTTTGTCCTCTTCTCTGCTTTATTAAAAGCGATAAGAAGTGTGATATCTCCCTATTGACCTGGCTCAATATGTTTCTCCCGGTATATCTGCCTTAGTCAAAACATTTTCAACCGCCCTAAGGCGAAACTCGTATGCAATGCTTTTAGCTGAGAGTAACTCGAGTTTTTGTTCAAAATTCTTGTTACATTCCAACAATATCGTGACATCTCTCTGCAGTAAATCAAGCTGTCTCTGTAAATTGACCCAACTGCCAACAATTAAGGATGCCAGCAACACCAATTGAATCAAAACAGAAAGATTTACCTGGCGATTAAAACGCCAGTTTCGTGAATTATCTTCAGCTATTTTTATAGCACCGTTTTTTGCCGAACGATTTTCAAGTTTGTGCATTGTTTTTCAAAGTCCATCTTTACCCGTTCTATTTTGCAAATAGTTCGATTATTTCTGCGTGTACCAAGTAAATCCCTGCTTTCGGGACTGGATACTACAATGTCTCCGACTTTGTAATCAAAAACCAGGTACGGTGTCTGAACTTCAATATTCTCGATTATCTCAGAGGCCGTTTGTGGCCTTTTTCGTACAAGTTCATACAAAGCTTTGGAATCATCAACCTCATCCGGCACACCGAGGGACTCATCAGATGAGTCTGCGAAAATACTCTGGTGAGAAATCTTGTGATACTTGAACTGATGGGGCAGTGAAATGATATGTTCCACTACAGGTATAACCGAATCAACTGGTCCATCAGCAATCTTACAACTTAATCTCTCGTCACTGATTACCGTTGCGGTTATTCTGAATTTCAATGTATCGTCCATTGCTGCCACCCACGTATCAACATCAAGCTTATCACTGCTAAGCCATATTCCACATTCATCAGATAGATTATCAAAAGGAAAAAGATACTGCCACCAATGTAAACCGTTATCAAACGACACCTGCAGATAACAGCCCAGTGATTTGTTCTGTTTGTCGGTAGTCAAAGTAGGGCCGAATCGTCTGCGACGTCGAAAATAATTACTGCCAAAAATTTCTGAGAAATCGAAAGCATCGCCTCGATTGTATGGTGCACCACTATAGTCACCCGCTTCATTAAGACACCACTTACGATATACGTTTTTTACTTTATAGAAGTCGGGGTTGGTAGAAGGCGAAAATTTATCATAATCAGTGTCCTCATTGGCACTGTCCCAGGCTTTAACAAGGTCAAGCGTCATTTCATAGACCTTAAAATCACCCAAACCTATATACATATGTGTGACAGGCTGGAAATCCTTTCTGCTGTTTAGTCTGGCGATATTCGTCTTTGAAATGCTGATTTGCTCTCCATTTCTCTGACAATTTAACTCTACTGCTCTGTTGGCAGCGTTTCTGTAAAAAACGATTGCTTGGCTAGGACCGCTTGATACAAGCCGGGGAACAAATTTGAACTTAAGGCAAATCCTTTTACAGCAGATATGCAGGGCCTGTAATAGATTCAAGCCTGTAATATCAAGGTCATAAACTGTTTGATTCTTGGTCAATGCCTGTAGTTGTTCAAGGTTCGGCGTTTTCAATCGGCCGAACGGCAAATATCTGCAAAACAAATAGTAAATTACCTCAGCATAACTCCATAGTTTAGCTTGCATAAGGTCAATACAAAATAAGGTGTAACTGTAACCGTTATTATTAACCGGTTCGGTTGAAGCATTAGCATTTCCACCTTTGTTAAAAGTAGTATCAGCACCAGCTAAAAACAAAGCCAAACCATCCAGGTTAGCTGCTAATTGACCGTATACAGTAATCCGTTCAAATTCAGCGCTGAAATCCTTAGCGATGATTTCCACTCTTTCACCATCGTTAGAAAGGTTGCTCTCGAAGTTTTCTATCTGGCCTTCGAAAATGGGAAAACTAAAAGCTGATACACCAGGATGACAACCATTGTAAATCTCCAGGATGGAAATGGTTTTACCAATAGCCAGATCTGCTTCAATTTCTTCAACACCTATTAGATCAGCATTTGGATACGCAGTAGGATTATAAGCTAATCGAGCCCAGTTAAATTCCGGCCAGCCGCCGCGGACAATCTCCATCAGTTCGAGATAGGGACACAATACGTTATCGAGAAAAACTAAAACGGTAGCTGCCGGAAGTGCCAGTTGTGTTTGCTCAGACTGGAAAAAGTCAATTCTGTTGGACATGGAAAATCCTCTTAAGCCGTTAGACAGCTTTGGCGCTCAAAATGTCAATTTGCTCCGGACTTGTTGTGTTAAGTTGTATTTTTATCTGACCTAAGGAATCATTTTCTCTGCCGTCAACACTCTCAGGCCTTATAGCAAACAAATATCTACCTGCACTAAGGGCATTACTTTTGTAGCTGTAAAATACTCGACCTGCATAAATAATAGTTTCGATTGGACCTTGGTAATTGATTTGTCCTGTCCCTTCATCATAGTAAACATTGAAGCCCACCGGCTTTGTCTTTTGTTCAACAGAACAATAATACCACAAAAGGTGAATCTTATTGCTATCCATCTGTTTAGCTTTTACCTTGAAAATATTATTTGGTGGGGATAGAGTTAAGTTTCCATCAGTATCTATAGAAACCTTGACCGCCGCCCCCATGGTTTGCTCCTGAACACCACAATTATTAATCCGTCGAATAACATAAAAGTATGTGGAACTGTTATTGTGTTGAATGTAGCTGGGCAGTGAAATTTCAGGACTGTCTGTGTTGGCCACAACCAATATCTTCGTAAAATCAACTGCATCCATATTCTCACCGCGATAAAGTATCGAACAGCCGGCAACCCGAAGCCAAAACCAGCCGAGTGTCAATACCGTACCCAGCTTAAATCCATCGACAGTCATACCTGCAAACAATGCTTCTTTCAACCACTTTGTTTCCATCAGCTCGGCATCCTCGTAAGGGTCGACTCCCCATCCGTCGGAGTATGAGTCAGAATAATCGTTTCACCATCGTCATCGTAATAACTAATCATGCCCGTAACTTTGTTTTGGACAGCCTTATTGATAAGTAACTTAGCTGCCTTCTCAAAAAGTGCACTCCCCGCGAATCTGTTCTCTATCGAAAACATTGCAAGTATGGCATTGACCGTTTCACCGTCGATGATTGCCCCAAACAGGACCACCGAATAATCGTGACCTTTAGTGTAAAAAGCGTCAACACCTAAATCTATTTTGCAGTTATGAATACCGGTTAAACCGTCAAAATCCTCAGTATCGGTTATTCCCAAGGTGCTTTCGCTGGTACCATCGTCCTTATAGACCTTGATAGTACCGTCAGTTAGACGGGTAATACTGGCTCCATCTTTATCGTTTGTGCTCCAACAGAAATAAAGTACTGAATCTTTTTTAAAGTCACCCAAATAAGATCCCATCATGATAACCCTTTCCCAACCAATAAATTTCCAACTAAGTAACTACCAACCAGCGAACAGGCGGGGCTTCGAAGCCTTTCCGTTCCATCGCCGTTATTCCAAAGGAAGTTCCTCTCATCATCGTATAAGTTTTTGTCAAAGGCATTTAAGCAATCCAATTTGCCTTTGAATCTGTTGTAACTGTTGCCCAAACCTATCGCAATGCTGGTAATCTTGAAATCTGTATCTATATCTTTGCTGCTTTGCCAAACGTTGTCGATAAATAAATGTAGTTTGGCACCGTCATTAGTAGAGACAAAAGTCAATTGGCGCCACTGCTGATGCAACGCTGGTATGCCCGTCCATGTGGCATAGCTGCCGGTATCATTGCAGAACCTAATTTCTGGAGTTATATTTCCGGTAAGATGGATATAACTTTGAGTAGGATGATTTTTGCCTAAAATGATATTAGGTCGGCCGGTATTATCATCAAGATACGAAAAAATCGTTACGGTCCAGAAGCCAGATAAATTTATCCCTGAAGTTAAATCAATATAGTCGTTGGTACCGTCAAATTCTAATGCCTTGTCTATTTTTCCTGTTACAGAATGGTCTTCGGTTTTCCCTGGCGGTCCTCCTTCACGAAATGTCCCATGGTTATCGTTACCGGATGTATCCTCTACCTGTGATGATTCGTCATTTTCATTCATCTTGTATTGCAGCAGACAATTAGATGTCAAATTTATTGCCATTTCTTATTCCTTAATCATTACCCTCTGCTTGACTATTTCAAATGTAATACATCGTTTATGCTTCCTCGCTCCACGTGCCGTTTTTCCCTATGGTCACCCAGTCCCCGTTTGAATCGGCAATGAGAGTAATGCATTCCCCAATGGCATCAGCGGCTTTGTATTTGTCAGCGGTTTGGCCGCTATCGTCACGGATTGTCGCCGTGTCCGGGTCAACTCGTAATTCCTGTGCAGTTTGAACCGCAAAGGTGAATATTATTCCTTCTGGTGCCGAGGCTGGTAATGTAAGTGTAACCGCCCCGGTTGCACCTAAATTAGTGTGAACACTACCGGATTCCTCTGCCGTAAGTGTATCATTACCGACATGTGCCTCGATAGTTTGCTTTATGCCACCTGCTTCGTATGGCACAACAAAGTTATGGCCTACACGACAGTCCGTTATCAAATCGATGTCACCGTTTGATGTACTCACTGTCGCAAGTCTGATGTGTGGTATAGTTGTCATATCCGGAAAATCGCTGTATTCGTTGGTAACAAGATTTCCATCCGAATCCAGATACACATATATATTCTCTTTATCATCTGCTAGCGTATTGTCTGATGAGCCGTCATAGCTAACCAACACTGTGCCAAGCCAGAACTTGCCGCTTTTCACTCCAATATTAAGTCCACCGTCGTCATAAACACGTAAGTCATTTGCTCGTTTTGTTGCAAGTAGCAGACGATAAAGCAGCTTTCTGAATTGCAGATAATACGGTGATGTCCCCGTCGGTATAAACTCGACACCAGTATCATTGTCTGATTGTATATTTAGTAACGTATTGTCAGATGGGTACACTTCAGCCATAATATTATTCTCCTTCTTACTTTTTGTTATGACACGCTTAAAACCAATTGATTTGTTTGTTTATCGAACGAAGATATATATAATTGCACAGCTGGTTTTGCTGCTGGTATAACTGTGATTTCTTCGGTTTCGCTAATGCTTTTATTGCCCGCTTCGTCGAAAACTTTGATCGCGAATTTATATATGCCGGCCTCCATCTGCTCACTTACCCATTCGATGGTATCGGCGTCAATGCCAAATTGGCCTTGCCCGAAATTACCTATCCCAAACCCGACAGCCGCAGCTGAGTCATACCCAAAGTCACTAAAACCAAATCGGCTCATCCCATATCCGGCCTTGTACTGCCAATTCGGCCAAATTTTTATCGGATTCTTATTAAGAGGCTGGTCGTAATCGATTTCCCCCGTGCCGTTGTCAAAGTAAACTTGAAATTTCGAGCCTATTGGCAGTTTCTGGCTTCGCAACAAGCTAATCTTAACCCTGCCACTTTGCTTGATTGAAGAATCAATGTCATTGCTAAAATCAATATCTGCTTCTTCAGGTTCAACGGCAAAAATTTCAATGCGAATCGGTGTCTCTAAAGAAGTGGGCACTTGAATAGTCATTTGTCGTTGTTCGGCTTCCACAGTTGTACCTGCGTACTGGCCGTTGACATAAATCTGATAAAACTTATCATTCCAGGTGGAACACCATCTTACCAAAGCTACCCGGGGCGCTGCAACACTAATGCCGCTTGCCCAAATGCCACTGGGCAATTCAAACGCCCTGACTTTTTCTATGCTGTTGCTGGTAAGTGCCATTGTTTCTAAATCTTTAACTGAGTATAAATAATTTCATAATCACAACAAAGTCCATTGCCGCTTGTCCGTTCCTTAGTCACTTTGAAAATATCCATCCGTAGAGAATCCAAACTCTCACCGTTACCCCTCACCAATGTGTGTGTATCACCGTCTATATAACCTGCTATTGTGCTAATTTTCTCATTCATTTGCGCCCGGCTTTTAGCTTGGAGCACGCCTGTCTGTTTTATCTTCCTGCTGTGTTTACCCAGGTCTATACTGAGCACGCCGTCAAGTCCTGCTACTGTTCTTTCTATCGAGTCTCGGCTTAAACTGCCTGGCAGAATTTCTAACTGTTGTTCGTCAAACAAATTTTGTCCGTCTAAAGTGGCACCCATTTGATATTCCTTCACAAACTAATCTCGCTCTAATTTTACACTTCCTCCAACCCTGGTAACATCAGCCACTCCATCGGAGCCAACATCGATACTGACTCGGCATCGCTCTCGCGCCTTTTCAAAAAGCCTCTGATAGTGCAAATTCTTTTCCCAGAAATTCCCGTCCTTGGTTTTGCTGGCTAACATCGCATAAACACTTGAAATAACCACAAATGTGGACGCTCGCCTCAGGACATCTGTATCCAAAATATCATCTGCGTCTATTTCGCTTGCAGGATTACCCGGCTTAATTCCAAAATATTCAGTCAATTGAAAAGCCGCTTCATTTGCCTGCGGCTTGAATGTGTTGACTCGGTAGGATACATCAGTAGCTGCCGGAGGGGCAACAGCCTCATCATCTGAATTTGCCCTGATTACTGAAACGGTCAACTGTGTCGCCGAATTAACTGAGGCTATCTCGAATGCTCCATCTAAAGATCCATCAGCGGACCGGAGATATATAACACCCCCTGCTGGAACCTGCGAGATTATAAAATCCGCTCCATTTGCTGTAAATGTAGTCCCACTAAGTATCCCGCCTGTCCCTGCTGTCAATACTTGGCTCGGCAAATGCAATTCTCCGAACAGTATCGGCTCATATTTCAGAATATCCACATCATTTGAAAAGTTAACCACTATTAAAATCCCCTTTTACTCACCAGCGGTCTTAGGTGCCCAAAAACTGATTAATCCTTTTTTGGGCACCTGCCGCTGAATCAAGTTATGTTACGTCTTGATAACTCCCTTCTTAGCTGGTAGTCAGCTCGCGAATAAGCCCATGTGCCCCTTCGTTCTTGAGTTCAACCGTATATTCACCAATCAGCTCGCCGCATTCATAGTCGCCGCTGCTTGCTAACGGCTTGAAGTGGAAACTACGACCTGCCAATGGCAACACATTAATCCGGGACGAATCCAGCAGAAGTGCTGCATCCTGAGGCATCCATCGTGTGGTAACAATCCGGCAAACACCAAAATCACTTTCGTAAACACTAATCATATCGGTGAAAGTAGTATCGTTCGCTCTATAGGTTCGGCTGTCAGCGGAAAAAGCATTTATCTTTCGCTTCTGAAAACCTCCGACGATAATCAGGTCTACATTGCCGTTACTGTTCTCCCAGATTTGCCTAAGCACATAATTAATCTTTGCCTCATCAAGGTCATTACCTGTCGGAAAGCCGCTGTCGCCTGTGTGAAAAACATTAGTTGTAAGATGCTGAATAACACCTTTCATCGACCTTCTTACCGAGCTACTTCCTTCTGGATTGCTTGCTGGTTGACCCCCGTTTATAACGGTATTTTCCATGTCACGTAGCAATTCACGCAATCGTTCCTGTTTTTGATAATCCATCTCATCAGCTAAACCCAGTTGACTCGCAGCCATATCTGTTCCGCTCACTTCCACAGCAGCGGTAAATATCTGTGTGTAGTTGCTGCACCTGCTGCGATTGGTAAATCGCGTACCAGGCTTGTCCGCGCCTTCAAGAGCTGCATTTCCAAGAATGTTAATCACCAGATTATCCGCCAGGTCCTCCGCTGTAGTACCCGCATAACCACGTACCACCGTAAGTGTGTTGTTGTCGATACTGGTTACAAACATTAATTCTTCCGAACCTTCTATCTGAATCTGGTCGCCTACACGGAACCTGCTGCCGTTATCAACCACAAAATCAGTATCAACATCTGGGTCGGTAAAGTCACTGTCATTGATTGCGTCTTTATTAGGCAGAAGTTCGTCTTCAAGCCACTCGTGCTGTGTGCTGATTGCTTCTTTCATCGGGTCACCCATCGCGTCCAGCAAAGGAGTCTCATAGGGTGAAATTATCCCGATTAAATCCGATACATCTTCAGCCAGTTCGGGTAAAGCCGTGCCTGCTGAATATGTTGCCTTTCCTGTAAAAGCCATCTGTTATTCTCCTTCTGTTAATTTTTCCGATTCCTGCAATTGCTTCCACAGTTATAAACTTGTCTCTGCAAAAGCCGACGACAGAAATACATATCATTTTCACAAAAAATTTCTTCGTAGTTTCAGATAC
>CAZIKS010000052.1:0-18944 GCA_964539795.1 uncultured Pirellulales bacterium | reverse complement strand
CAGGGTCGGGGAATTTCGCTCAACATTTCCTCCCTCCGCTCCCCGGCCCTGATTTTTTAATTTTGAGAATGGTTTTAATAAGGCACCGGAGAAAATGGAAATCTTTGACAGTTCAAGGTGAATTTTATACGATTATTGGTATTGTACGGATAAAATTATGTTTTTTAAGCGTTTAAGTGAGAAATATCAGATAAGGGTAGATTCACCAGATAACATTTGTTCAACCGGTACAAAATATGTTTAAAAAACGTATCCTTCAAATCATTCTTTCAGTCACTATATACTTAATTATATACTTATTTTTATATCATGGAACTATGTATTTGGTTGAGTATATCTATCATGATGAGGACAACCAGGGCCCGGCTAAAAATGGAGATTCTATCAGCACGATTGAAATGGAGTGGGAATGGCCTCAATGGCAGGGACTAATTCGGGACAGTCGTTCTCCTGAGACGAAACTCTTACAAAACTGGCCGCAACAGGGTCCGAAATTGATATGGAAATGTGATAATTTAGGCCAAGGTTGGTCGTCACCAACAATTGCAGATGGCTATATCTATGTTACGGGAACTGAAAAGAAAAAGGAATTTATGGTTTGCCTTGATCTGGCCGGTCAATTCAAATGGAAGGTTATTTATGGTTTAGCTGCGAAAAGTTATTCCGGTGCTCGTTCGACACCGACTTATGATGAAGGAAATGCATATGTCATCAGCGGGATTGGTGAGGTTGTTTGCGTAGATACCAGAAAAAGTATGATTACCTGGAAACTAAAAGCTTATGAGATATTTCATGGGGAATGTGGCAATTTTGGCATAGCCGAGTCTCCTCTTATTGTTGATGACAAGTTAATTTATACTCCCTGTGGCAAACAAACCACGATGGTCGCACTTGATAAGACAACTGGTGGAACTGTATGGAAAAGTCAAAGTATAAATGATATAAGTGCCTATGTTTCGCCAACCATAATTAAAAGGGGAAGCCAAAATATTATTCTGACTGTTACGGGAAGTTATATTGTGGGGGTTAATCCTGACACAGGTGAGATACTCTGGAAATATCTATATCTTAAGAATGATGATAAAAGAAAAAATCTTCGGGGAACCTTGATGGCCAATGCAATCACACCACTTTATCACGAAGGACAGATTTACGTTACCAGCGGGTATAACCATGGCGGGGTGGCCTTAAAGCTATCGGAGGATGGACAAAGCGCTCAAGTCGTTTGGGAAAACAAGATTCTGGATTGCCATCACGGCGGTGTGGTGTATCACGATGGATATATTTATGGATCAAGCTGGAATGGTAATGTAGACGGGAACTGGGTTTGTCTAGATTGGCAGACGGGTAGAGTGATGTATGATCACCACTGGTTTGGTAAAGGCTCAATTATTTATGCTGATGATATGCTCTATTGTTATGAAGAAGAAAAGGGGCATTTGGCTTTGGTTAAGGCAATCCCCGAGAAGTTTGATATCATTAGCTCATTCCAGGTTTCTACGGTGAAAGGGGAAAATTGGTCACATCCGGTAATATGTGATGGTAGACTTTATATGAGATATGGTGATGTCTTATTGGCTTACGATGTAAAACAAAAATAAGCAATAAACAATCGTTTCCAGTTGACCCGCCTCGCTGTGGTGAATTATCGTAGTTAAGATTTAAACGGAACGTTTTGTGAATCTTGGATAGATTTGGATTGACAAGGTCTGGAAAGGGGTTAGAATATGGGGGAAATATTTTTTTATGAGAGTGTTAGGGAAATAGCAATTTGGTGAAGAAAGCAAGAGACATGGCGGCGGGCTAACATACAGAACGTGGTTAGAAGACGAGGAGAAAGAATTTTGCATAATTATAGATGCTGTAGGGAGAAAATTATGTTCTGTAACTGTTTAAATGGGAACTGACGGTTTAGAGGGACAAGAATATGGACAAAAATAACCTTGATACCTCTAAAGAGCCATGGCTTGCTGTAGTTTTATCGGCATTATTCACTGGTGTAGGGCAAATATACTCAGCAAGAGTACGGAGAGGATGTCTTTTAATATCCTTTCATATAGTTATTTTCTGCCTTGCTATGTGGTTCGTAATTAGTTTTACCGGCAACATAATAATTGGCGCAAGCCTTCTTTTACTTTTAGGCATTATTCGTATTTGGAATCTTTTTGATGCTTACAAATGCGCAAGAAGTGCAAATACCGAAGCTTTTGAAACCCTGAGGAAAGAAAGTAAAGATCCCTGGCTTGCTGTTTTTCTTTCTGATTTGTTACCGGGACTTGGGCAAATATATATTAAAAAGTGGTTGTCAGGTTTTGGTTTTGTTGTAATCATTATAGCTTTGCTTATTGTTAAAAGGACTCACCCATCACTATTCTTTGGCTTATGGGCAGTTTTCTCGGTTTTTGTTTGTTATCATGCTTATATGTCCTTACCAGTTCGTCGTGAAGCCTCAAAGAGACTAATTATGATTATTGCTATCGCAATTTTAAGTTGGGAGTTGTTAGGTTATACGAAAATTCCTTTTAAGGAATATTTTGTTGAAGCATTTAAAATGACAGGCAGTTCTATGGAACCAACTCTCTTCGATGGCGACAGAGTGCTTGTTAGAAAGTCAACCAAATATACTCCGAAGCGAGGGGATGTTATTGTTTTCAAATCTCCAAGTGAGCCTGATGTTTCTTATGCCAAACGTATTGTGGCCTTTGAAGGGGAGTCTGTTGAAATAAAAGAAAATAATGTTTATATCAATGGTGAAAGACTGAAATATCATCCTCTTCAAGATAATGAGTATGTATCAACAGGCCAATTCGCAGTTGAAGGAAAACCTTTTACAGTTTCCTGGAATTCATTTTTTGTTTTAGGTGATAACAGTAATGATAGCGCGGATAGTCGATTCTATGGCTCTGTCCCAGAACGCTTTTTGGTTGGCAAAGCATACAAAATATACTGGCCTTTTAAACATATGGGCCTTATAGAATAACAAGATATATAACTCTGGATTTATCAGCTCATAAAATGTTAATTGGATTTTGGGAAATAGCAATTTGATGAAGTAAACGATGCTCACGGTGGCTGGTCAATAAAATAGGCAGAAGAAAATGTAATTGTTGAAAAATGAATAATCATAATGAACATCTTGGTGATCCAGATATAAAACTAGCAGGGTTAGAAATATGGTTCCATAGTCGTCAATTCCCGGATTCAAAAGAGTACTGGGATACAAATTGGATGAACGTTACTGTTCATTGCGGCGCACAAGGTTCTAATGTTAGAGTTCAAGGAAGTATTATTCATCTTTCTGAGGTGTCAGGTTTTCTATCCGGCCTGAAGCCACTCTACAAAAATCTCAAGGGTAAAGCTCAAATGTTGTGCATGGAGCCTTATCTGACGATAGAATTGGAAGCAACAAGCCTTGGCCATATAAAGATGAGTGTAGATATTACGCCCGATCATCTATGTCAAAAACACAATTTTGTCTTCGAAATAGACCAAAGTTATCTGCCAAAACTGATATTCGAATGTGAAGCGATAATAAAGAAATACCCAATAATTGGTAAGCCATGATGTTCAGGCAGATTGACGAAGTAATCGACGGGCACGGTGGTTGGCCAATAAAATGATAATTGAATTTTGGAGTAGACTTTTAACATAGGAGAGAAGAAATGAATGATGGTGGAGCGCTAAATCCAGCTACAATTCCTTTCACGGTGATCCTGGTTGTTATTGTGCTTGTGGCTTTGGTGTTCCAACTTTTGCTGCTGAAGTTTTTTCGGATATGGCTGCAAGCTAAATTGTCACGTGCCGATGTAACATTTGCCGAACTTATTGGGATGTGGTTGAGAAAGGTTGATGTGCGAGAGATAGTATTGTGTAGAATAACGGCTGTGCAAGCCGGGCTTGACCTTACGAGGCTTGATTTAGAGTCGCATTATCATGCCGGAGGAAATGTGGCAAAAGTAGTTCGGGCGTTGATTTTAGCCAAACGAGAAGACATTGACCTGTCGTGGAAAGATGCGACAACAATAGATTTGGCGGGACGTGATGTTCTTGCGGAAGTTCAGGCGGCAATTGAAACGAGAGTGGAATCAGATGTGAACGGGAATGACGAACAGAAACTACATTTTGGGGACGTTGGTGAAGCTGTGTCGGATCTTAATCCTCGTGGGCAAGCGAAATTTGGGACTATGGTTGTCGATGTGGTAGCGGAGGGCTTATTCATTAGTAAGAAATCAGAAGTGGAAATAATCGAAAGTCATGCAGATAAGATCGTAGTACGAGCTGTAAGAATATAATGATAAATGCAGGATATGATATAGACAGCCCTGAAGGATTGCTAAAGGGTTTCCGTGAAATGCGTTTTAGCCTTGGACGGTCTATTGGAGTTGAGAAGTCCAATGTGCGAGAACTTTGGAGAAACAAATAAAATTGATAAAACAATCGAGGTCTACGGCAGATGGTCAATAAGATAAGCAGGAGAGGAATTATGAAGGAAAAGAATTCTACGAAGGTTGAGATTATATGAGATATGCAGGACATAGAGCCTGTCCTAATAACCCGCTCTATTGCGGCCGGCTGCAAAGCCCGATGCCTGCGTTGTCGAGTCAAAATCGTCCTCAACGTAGCTTTGGCTACGCCTGCGGCGATTTTGTCCCTGCCGCCTTGGCCTCGAACTTTTCGCTCGGTCTCATAACGACCCGGTTATTCGGATAGGCTCTTACGGATGAGCCGGAACGAAGAAAACGGGAGCGTGGGAAGCCCGGCGACTTCAGAGTAATGCAGCAGTTCACCTGCGAGGCGTCCGCCCGCCAATGGGAAAGGAGAATGCAGGCCCAGGGATATGAGGTAGATACGAGCGGCACAGGTACCTTGGGCACAGGGTGGAAATACGGCTATACGTTTTCAAGCCGAAGATAGATTGCAGCTTGTTACGGCAAAGGCATTGAGGAAATGACGTGGAAGGGGATTTGGGGGCTATGTCCTAACACCTTAACGACAGGCTTTTATGGGGCGGGTTAGGGCAGGGCTGTAATTGAAGCTTATGTGAATTATTACAACGAAGAACGGATACATTCGGCACCTGGTTAGCGAATACCGAATTAAGCAGCGGCTTCGTATAACACCCTCGGTGCCGCTTAAATGTGTCTTGCTTTGAAGGGGTACGGGTTCGGTGGGTTTGGGTGGTAGTTAGCAGGGCCGGCGGTTGGTTGAAGCCGGTGTTGGCGGGCGTGGCTGTCGGAGGTTGGCTCGCCGGTGGCGAGCAGTAAGTTATGGTCCTGTGCCTTCGAGCCAGCTGTCAGCTATAACAGCAAGGTCAAAGAAGTTCACACTCCCGTCACAAGTCAGGTCACCCGGCCGGGTAATTAAGAAGCCGTCTGTAAGCGTTAAATGCCCATCAGCATAAAAGGTATGCACATCCCACCTACCGATATTGGCATCTGCGGGAATGTCAAGGTCAACGATTGCTATACTTTTTCCCGGAAGCCAGTATTCACCAATACCATAAGCTTGAGTTGGAAATATGAGTGAATTTCCCTGAGAAAGCCAGGCAAAGGTCATACTGCCCTGTAAAAAGTTGTCAAATTTCGTGTTTTGGCCGGTAATCCGCACAGATAATTTCTGGCCCTGATAAGCTGCGCCAGGAGTTACGGAAATGAGCCTCGGATTATACGGAGTTATCGTAAAACCATTGGAAAGCGTTAACGTCCCATCAATATCATTATATACGCTTACATCCTGCAGGCCGGTTTGGGCATCTTCAGGAATAATGAATTGTGCCAATAGTAATATGTCACTTATAGGCCATACATTAGCTGCAATAGTCCCACTTCCCTGACTAAACCAAACCGTCGTTCCACTGCCCTGCTCAAAATGAGTACCCCGGCCGGAAACAGCCACTGTCAAGGTTTGGCCCTGCTGAGCAGAGTCAGGGCCTATAGAAACAATAGCAATAGCGCCGGGATTAATTGTAAAGCAACCGTTAAGTGTTAACGTTCCGTCAATGTCATTGTAAACGTTCAGGTCATGCAGGCCTAATTCTGCGCCGACGGGAATGTCAAACCATACAACCATAAAAGTATCAACGACAGGATAATAACCGGAACCATAAATAATTGAGCTTCCCTGTGATAACCAAACCGACATAGAGGCAGCCTGTTCAAAATGAGTACCCTGGCCTGAAATGCCTATGTTTAACCCCTGGCCCGTTTGAGCAGTATCAGGTTCGATTGATATAATCGATTGTGCAAATAGTGAAGAGGGGAAAGCACATAAAATAATTATTATTAAGAATCTTTTGCGATTTATCTTCATAACCCTACCTCCCTCTTTCATATTTTTGACATGCAATAGTCTATCACAACTTGTTATTTTTGTCAAGCTCTTTTTTTGTAATTTCCAGATACATTTTGAGCCTGGAATCTTTTGTGCCCGGATTACACCGCAGAAAAGCATCATATGCCTCTTTATATCTGCCTGTATTATAATAAGTTGCGCCCAAATTGATTAAGGCTTCTTCGAATTCGGGAAACATTTCAAGGGCTTTTTTATAGTAAAAAACAGCTTTGTCGTGGTCACCGCCTATTTCACAGCATGTGCCCAGATTATTCAGGACATGGATATGATGCGGATGGGCTTTATATGCCTGTTTAAAATCTTCAAGCGCCTGCGGGATATTATTCATTAAAAAATTGGCCTCACCCCTGTACCACTTCAAAGGTGTAGACATGGGGTCAAGAGTTGCAAAATCGGAATACCCCTTATCAATTTCATTGATTACAGCAGGCCAAGCATTAGCTTTTCGAGCGGTAAATGCCCTTTTCGTATAGACCTCGGCATTCAAGCGTGTGTAACCGTTAACAACCGCAAGAAACAGTAATATCTCAGCTGGAATACCTGCCGCAAACATAAACGAACGAGGTATTTTTTTCCGGCTGCCAGAGATTTGATGATATGTTGATATAATAATGGCCATCATTAGCAGCAGAAACATCGAATGGAAAATTCTTTCCTTAGGAAATGTAAAACAGGAGAAAACCATGTAACCGACAAAACCAAAGAACATAAGAATCGAAAGCAGCTTATCGGCTGTGGCCGTGTGCTGGTTTAGAATTTTAAAGATGTACCAGAAGATTATTACAAAAAGTGACAAATACAAAATAAAGCCAAAAATGCCTACTTCAGACAATATCCACAGGTAATCATTCTCAGGCCTTACAAAAAACAGCGTATTGAACATATGCTGGTCAGGGAAATCTTCTATACCATAAGATGGAAAGCTGATTTTCCAATTGCCGACACCAACGCCGCAAATGGGATTATCCTGAGCGAGTTCGAGTGTTTGCTTCCACATCGATATACGTATCTCATTATTCTCATGGGTTGATGAAAAAATGGAACTAAATCTGCCAACAAGAGCGTTTATAGGGGTTGATCTCAGATACAAATACCCGAATAAAGTACCGACTATGACCAACACAGTGACAATATATACAGGCATTTTAAAAACGTAGGCTACTGCTTCTTTCACAATTTTTGATTTTCCGAATAAAAACAACAGCATTAAAGCAAATATTGTTACAGCAGTTGACACTAATGAAGCAAGCCAAACAGAGCGGGTCTGGTTCAATAGGAGTAAAATTAGTATTAGTGTTGACGGAATAATACATAGAACTTTCCAGTAATTATCAAAACACAATATAGAATACAAGCAGAAAGGGAACATCAAAAAAAGAGCTGAAGAAAACAGGTTTCTTTGAGCCATAGTTCCAGTTATAGGATAAAGTCCAGACACTCCAAAACCATATGTAAAATAATCATAGAGACCAATTAGGGACAAGGCTGTAGCTGCAACAATTATTGTCTTAATCAGAATTGGGATATAGTTTCTATTTTTGCTTAATATAACAGTTGCAAGAAATAAATATACAATAGACACTAAAATCTTAAGTATCTCATAAATACCTTCCGTGATATTCAACGCTTTTGCCAAGGAAATCAGGGAGAATAAAAGATAACCAAGAAATGCAGGAAATATCATCCTTCGTAAAATGCTATAATCAATCTTATCAGAGTTTTTACAGAGTTGTATGAGAAAAGAAACCAAAAGTGCAAAAACAACAATACTCCACACCAGGAATCGAGGCGTTAGTACGGGGTCAATAGTAGAACTTAAACCAAAGAAGGGTATAAATAAAACTGTGACACAGGTCAGAATAAAAAAGTCAAAATAATTGAGAGTTTTTTTTAGAATCTTCATAACTTAAGTTTATGAGTTTAATATTGCTAATAGTCAAAAAAAGCAAATCGGCTACATCTAATCAGCAGAGAGTGTTATTTCTTCTGTTTCACAATATTAAACAGCTTTTTCTTTCAATCATCACGGTGCCGAGGTCGAGAAATAAAAGCGGTGGGATATCTTCTCTCATAATAAGATTCCCTGTAGAATGTAAGCTTGAGGGATTGAAACTCTCCTCTGAGCCCATTCTCTTCGTCAAAGCAGTGAAATTCATAGCCAATACGATTATACACTTTATGAGTAGTAAATCAAGCAAAAAGGAGTAAAAAGTTTGGTAAAGGAATTTACCTTAAAACGGCAACTCTCCGAAACGACATCGGGACCCAGACACCGGAAACAGCACCGGGGTTGCTCGCACTAATCTACGGCCAAGTTAGCAAACCAAAAGCGTGCACCTAAGGCACAGGCTGGCGAGGCACCCCAAAGAAGCTTTGTGGTTAATTATTGGGTGAAAAGATAAAAGACAGTAAGCATCGCAAGAGAGCAAGTGATAAGGAAGGTTCCGGCAAAGCATTTACACACTAAATGCAGTCATTTTTTCACTTGTTTCCTCCTTTTCTCAGCCTTTTTGCTCAAAACCAGCCCTGTTGTTGCACCTTTTTCCCATTTTGAGCACGGATTTTTTTTTACACGAAGCAAAGCGCAGAGCCCGGAACGTAAATACAAGCCTGTTCCAAGAAGCTGTTATCAGGGGCTGTAAACAGGTAGATGAGCGAACCAATGAATAGCTGTTTGCGGCTTCAAAAGGCTTTAATGAGGAAAAGCTTATTGTAAAGCCCCTAAGTTTGAGACGTTACAGGGTTGACCGGATGGAGCTTTTTGTTATAATGCGAGGCGAAATTACAAGGGCCTTTATATGCCGGAAAAAACATTAGCCGAATTGGCTGAACACGTAGGCGGGAAAGTTCACGGCGATGCCAATATCGTAATCAAGTCCGCCTCGACGCTCAAACAGGCCGGCCCGGATGATATCAGCTTTTTATCAAACAGCAAATACATAAACCACGTACAGACCACCAAAGCCGGCGCCATAGTGATGGATGAAGAAATCGAGACATCTACACCCCTGCTGATTGCTGACGACCCGTACTATGCCTTCAGGCAGATTGTCGTGCTGCTCCACGGACAAAGGGAACATAAAAAGGCAGGCATCAGCGCCAAAGCCTCGATAGCCAAAAGTGCGGCATTAGGCGGGGATTGTCATATTGATGATTTCGTAACCGTGAGCGAGAGCGCCAAAATCGGCGACAGATGTGTCCTTTACCCCGGCGTCTTTATCGGCCGAAATACACAAATTGGTGACGATTGTATCCTTTATCCCAACGTCGTCGTTTATGACAAATGCAAAGTCGGAAACAGGGTAATCATACAGGCCAATGCAACTATCGGAGAGGACGGCTTTGGTTTTGCAACGCACGAAGGAGAGCATCATAAGATTCCTCATATCGGAACAGCAATTATCGAGGACGACGTGGAGATTGGCGCCGGCTGTGGAATTGAACGGGGCACACTCGATGAGACCGTAATCGGGAGGGGCAGCAAACTCGGCGATTTAGTGGCGATAGGACACGGCACAAAAGTCGGGCCGTGCTCCCTGCTTGTCGCTCAGGTCGGAATTGCCGGCTCAACCACCCTCGGCCATCATTGTGTAATCGGGGGACAGGTCGGCATCGTCGGACATATCAACATCGGAAATATGGTAAAAATAGGCGCGCAGTCCGGCGTGAAAAATGATGTCCCCGATGGAAAGGTAATTTTCGGCTCGCCCGCTGTCGATGCAAGTAAAGCAAAACGTGCCTACAGCCTGATAGAGACCCTGCCCGAGATGCGCCGGAGCATACGCAGCATTGAAAAACGCCTGGAAAAACTCGAAAATGACGATTAACAAACCGCGCGGAAAAGCCGGTGTAAATAACTATGACCCTGCAGGAAAACAAAGTTGGTTTGATTGCCGGTGAAGGCAGGTTGCCCTTTCTGGTGGCCGCCGGAGCCAAAGAGGCCGGATTAAAAGTGATTTGTGTCGGCCTGGCCGGCAATGCGGAGGCCGGCCTGGCCGATTTTGTTGATAAGTTCTATGAAGTCGCCCTCGCAAGACCCGGAAGCTGGATAAGGAAATTAAGAAAACACGGCGTCACCAAAACCGTTATGGTCGGGCGCGTCGCCAAGGGACGTATCTTTACGCCCTGGCGAATTCTTCGCTATCTGCCTGACTGGCGGGCAATAAGAATCTGGTACTGGCGGCTGAGAAAAAAGGACAAACAAAACGATACCCTTTTAAGTGCACTGGCAGATGAACTGGCCAGCGGAGGGATTATATTGGAGAACTCAATTATGTACTGCAAGGAGCATCTGGCAACAACAGGCACAATGACAAAAACGCAACCGGCCCCGTCAATCGAAGGCGATATTGAATTCGGCTGGCATCTCGTCAAAAAACTCGGTGAGCTGGACATAGGTCAGGCCATTGCCGTAAAGGAAAAGGAAGTGATTGCCGTCGAAGCCATAGAGGGTACGGCCGGGATGATAGAGCGGGCCGGGCAGTACTGCAAAAAAGGTTCATGGACGCTAATCAAGGTCTCGAAACCCGGCCAGGATATGCGTTTCGATGTCCCCTGTGTCGGCCCTGACACTATCAGGAGCCTGGCTGAAAATGGCGGTAAATGTCTCGTCGTCGAAGCAGGGAAAACCATCATTATCGATAAACCCGAAACGATAAAACTTGCCGATAAACTGGACATCTCTGTCTTGGGCCGCTAAAGAAAAGGAAAATGAAAAAGTTTCCCATTCCGCCTATGTCGCCGCTGTTTGGGACAATATTATTAACCGCTGTTGCTTACCCATTCCCCTGCAGCCACTGACTCTATGCCACTTCCGGAACTTCATCCCAGCGCGTTGTATAACGGGGGGAACGCCTTTTGAATTTGACCTTCCAGCTTTGTTCCTGTCCCTCCGCCGCCCATCGAAGGGGACTGTCAAACCGGGTGTTTATAGTATCTACAGCCTGCATTAATCTGTGTGATTTTTCTCTGTCTATATCGTCAAACAAACTCTTTTGCACACGCCCTTCATCGACAATTCCATTTAGTATAATCCCACACTTTTTAAACAGGTGTCCCTTTAGATAAATCCTGTCGATACACTGCTCGGCATATCTGATTAACTCTATCGTATCACTTGTGGCCATGGGAAGCTCAATGGTATGTGAATTAAAATATTTGTTCTCAATGAAACGGCTGGTCGTAACAAAAACAGTCATAATACCTGCTGCCAGCTTCTGCTCCCTTAGTTTCTCCCCGGCCCTTGAGGCGTAACTTGCAATGGCTTCTTTCAATTCTTCGATGCTGTCGACAGCTTTTCCGAATGAGCGTGATACGGTGACCGATTCCCTGGCCGGCGGATTCTGTTCCAGGCGATAGCAACACGTTCCTCCAAGCTCATAAACGGTCCTTACTCCTGCAACTCCGAACTTTTGCCTTATCCGGCTCACATCGGCCCTGCTTAAATCAAGAGCGGTCTTAATACCCGACTTTTTTAGCTTAATAGCTGTCTTTATCCCCACCCCCCAAACCTTCTCTACCGCTGTCGCTGCTAAAGCCCTTTCGAGATGCGCAGAATCGGCAAGGTCCAATACGCCTTTGGCTTTTGGTGAGTGCTTGGCTGTATGGTTGGCTATCTTTGCCAGCGTTTTAGTCCGGCCGATACCCACCGTTACCGGTATGCCGGTCCATCTTCTAACCGTCTTTTGTATTTCACGTCCGTAATCTGTCAAACAACGGTTAAAGCCCGCAAGGTTAAGAAAGGCTTCATCGATTGAATAAATCTCCATCTCCGGCGTGAAAGTTGACAAAGTCCGCATTACACGGTTCGACATATCCGCATAAAGGGTGTAATTCGATGAAAATACTTCTATCCCGTATTTTCTGATTATTTTTTCCACCTCAAAGGCGGGAACCCCCATTCCTATCCCCAGTGATTTCGCTTCGTTGGACCTTGCAACAATACAGCCGTCGTTATTGGAAAGTACAACCACCGGTCTGCCTTCAAGCTTCGGGTTAAAAACCCTCTCGCACGAGGCATAGAAATTGTTACAGTCAACAAGTGCGAATATCTCTCTCATAATCCGTGAATAACAGTGGTGACAACTCCCCAGACTTCGAATTCACTTTCCGCCTTTATCTCCTGACTGGGGAAGTCGGCATTTTCCGACTCTAAAGTTATTTTATTTTTACGTATCCTTATCCTTTTGACGGTAAGTTCCCCGTTGATATTGGCGATTACAATTTTTTTATCTCTGGGTTCGATTGACCGGTCAACCACCAAAAGGTCTCCCGAATGAATCCCCGCCCCCACCATTGATTCGCCTGCAACTCTCACGAAATACGTCGCTGCCGGATTCTTAATCAGGTATTTATTCAAGTCCAGCTTTTCTTCCTTGTAGTCGTCCGCCGGTGACGGAAATCCCGCGGGAACATTGGCCTCAAACAGTGGCTGACTGCGTTTTGTCGATTGGTCCGGCCGGTAAACTATCTCAACTCGGGTTTCCATAATCATATTATAGCTCATCATATAACGATTGTTCTAATGCTATTTGTGAAAGTTTTGGGTAGGTTTTCAAAAGCCCTTCAGGCACCGCCTGTTTCTGCCCAGTCAATAGAGCCTTTAACTCTAAGGCGTTGGCAAGTTCCGCCCCTTTGTAATGGTTATTGGCAATCACGGTAAGCGTCTCGAAGGCTTCTGCCAGCTTCTCTATCCGTCCTTTTATCTGGTTTAGTTCGGCGTCATTGTAATAGTAATCATAAGTCTCATTTCTGCCGGCCTTGCTGAACCACTTCTCGGCATTCCTGCCGTGCATCCGAAAATACCCTCTCTTGCCGATGGTACATTGCTTCATATCGAACGAGTTCCAGCCGGTTGGGTAGTCCAGGTTACATACTGTAATGTCGAGCTGCCTCAGGAACTCCAGGGCGTCCACATTTTCCCACGACTTATGACGCAGCTCCACAGCCAAATCAAATGTATCGCAAAAGCTCTTAACAATCTTGCTCAGGTGCTGACGATTGCCCCTGTTGTCCTCGAAATCATACCTGAACTGAACAAGCAGTTTTTTGAGCTTGCCTGCTTCAAGTAATGGCTCAAAGCCTTTATGAAATTGTTCCACCGTTTCAGCTTCGATTTTGCCTTCATGAGTAAAATCCCTGTGCAGCTTTGCCGTAAAGAAAAAATCAGCCCTTTCCTTCGTTCTGTTCAGCCAGGACTCGCTGTTCTTCTCGACCGGCGGTCGGTAAAAGGTGTTGTTAATTTCAATACAGTCAATGTACCGGCTGACATATTTGAGCTGGTCGATGCCTCTTGTGGTATAAACGATTCCATCCCAGTCTGGGTATGACCAGCCGGCGATTCCTATGTAAATCTTACCCGCCATCTTTTAGCCTTCGGCTAATATCAATTTATACCTTACAGTATATATGTTCCGTTCCCTACTGGCTATAAGTTTTATTCTTCCTTCGTAATACTACGGTGCGTAAGCCCGTAGATGGAAGTACCCGACGAAGTCGGGCGGGCTTAGCCCGTCCCGGAAAATGCCACGTCCGTAAGGGCGTGGAAATTTACTTACAAAACCAGTTGTTGTGATGTCCCACTCAGGCCGTTTGGCCTCGGTGATGTTAAAAAGGAAAAAACAGGATATATACTAATCCTAGAGGCTTTGTGGAAATAACACCGTTTTCATTGAGATATCGGCCCGATGTATTTCCTTGCCACCACAATATTGTCGTACCAAATCCTGCTCACATGCCCCGCCGGCGACTTGGTGATATAAACATAAGCCCAGATGTAATTCACATCCAAGCTGTCCGTGGAACGCCATCGATATCCTTCGAAAGGCTTGCCGTTGGCCTCCGGCCACCAACTATCGTGTATCCACTTGCCACGCGGAAAACCTTTACCAAGGTGGCTTGTTATCTGCCCGCCGCTGCGTACCAGCTTGCCGTCAATCCAAAATGCCTGCTCGCCGTTATACTCCGCCACAGGCGAGTTCATCTTCATCATCACCTCTACGCAAATCCATTTGCCCTTCTGCACCCTGGTTCGTTCACTATTGACGAAGTCATTTCCCCAGCATTGCCCTTGAGGTGGGCTGGAACGCATGTCCTGCCAGTAAGTGTAGTAGTCCCACTCCCATTTCGTTCCGTGTGGCTCAATCCCTGTCCAGAATGACTTATCTCCCTCGGTCCTGGAACCGGCTTTGACCACTGGCCAGCGAGTTGGCGGGTTGTTTCCGCCCATGTTCGTACCGAAGTGATGCATGGGCGCACAATCCTCGTCAAACTTAACGTAGAACCTTGCGTACAACTGCTCATACCCTTTACCTGTCTTCTCGTTGGATAGGATGCGCCGATACAGTTGTGAGCCGGTATGTTCTCCACCGCCGATATGAGTCGCCAGCAGCGACTGCTTATCTGAACTGCCCGGCGCACCGCCTTTTGACAGCGACATGCCCTCCTTATTGCTCGCTGTGTCCCATCGCGCGAAAGCCTCTTCGATTGTCTTCTCGTCGAACTTCTCTACGAATAGCACATCTGGGTCCTTCTCAATGCCCTTGTCTCCCGCATACCGACCTGCGATGCCAGTATTGCCTTCAGCCAGTGCGATGCGCTGATTAGCTTCTTGTCCGTATCCGCAACAGCTCCACACAACAGTGACTATCAATGCCGCCCCGGCCAAACGAACAAGTGAACGCAAATTAAACATAATCTGTATTCCTTCCTGAAGGTTATTCCTGTAGTTTTATATTTAACACTTTCGCAAATGCTTTTTCTGCTTTTCTAACCGGCGGACAGATTCCCGGAGGATTCACGGACTTGCCGGATCCAGACTATTATCTTTCGCTCTTACTGCAATGATGTTGAGAAAAAGCGCTGAAAACCCGGCCAAATAAAACTATTCGTCTCTCGCCCAAATTATAAGCCTTTCATTTGTTCTCTTTGTACCCACCTATTTCATCTTGCGGATACGGACCTCGACATCCTTGGAATCTTTGAGCAGATTAACAAGTATAGTCGTATCCGTTTCTCCATAATGATACGGGTACAGAATCTTAGGTTTAAAAGCTTTTGCCGCATCGGCCACCATCTCCGGCGTCATTGTATAAGGCAGGTTCATCGGCAAAAAAGCAACATCAATATTCCTTAACCTTTTCATTTCCGGTGTGTTTTCCGTGTCACCGGCCACATATACTCTTTTATCCCCGAACGAAATTATGTAACCGTTGCCTATGCCTTTCGGATGAAAAGGGCTCCCGTTGGGACGCTTGTGTAGGATGTTATATGCCGGCACTGCCTCAATTTTAAGCCCCTCAACAGTTCGCTCATCACCGTTTTTCATTATAAGCCCGCCGTCAACCTGTTGGGCGCAGCTTTCGCTCAGAACAATCTGCGTCCCTTCTTTTCGTATGAGGCCTATTGCCTTTTTGTCGAGATGGTCTCCATGTTCATGGCTGACAAGGATTATATCCGCCCTGGCCATCTTCGTGTAATCCGCCAGTTGGGTCCACGGGTCTATATGGATGACCTTGTCTTCAAACTCGAACATCAATGTTCCATGTCCTATAAACGTAATCTTCAAATCCCCGGCTCTGGTTTCAATAATGTCCTGTTCAAAACCCATCGTTGTCCCCTTTATGGTTATCAGTTTAATTTGTGTTAAAGTTGTTTGTCTTCGGCTGCCCGGTGCATTGGCCAGATGCCACGCTGTGTACTGTTCGGCATAAGCATCACTGGCTGATATCCCGTCAACCGGAACGATAACATTAAAGCCCCTCAGGGCCGCTCCGGCGGCTGTGTGCAGGACCGCCCCGTGTGCCGAAGTGCCCACAACAATCACGTTCCTGACACCCCTGCCCCGCAGTATTTCTTCCAGATTGGTATTGAAGAACTTATCTACCCCGGATTTGACAATCGGCTCGTTGCCGACCGGCCTCACTTCTTCCCTGATATCGGCCGCACTCGCAGAGCTTGTCAAAGAGTAAACGACGGCAAGCCCGTTGGCTCTGGCTTTGGCAATCAAACTTCGGATTTTCGGCACCGAAGCCGTGCAGCGCGGCCGTCTTTGCTGGTTACAGTTATTTTTCTGTATGTCCAGAACCAACAGGGCTGTTACCTTCGGCTCCACCGTTACAGGTTTAAGTTCCGGCCGAGACGGTACTTTAACATCAGTCCATTCGTCTATGATGGTCCTCTCCGAACCATCCTGTGCGAAGACTCCGAAAGCGTCAATTGAAATTATTAATAAGATTAAGCACTTTTTTTCCATTTGTCTGTCCCCTTAAAAAATGAATATTCAAGCGAAATTTATCATAGTCACCACTTGAAATCAAGTCTCTTTTATTTCGATATAAGTATTATCATTGTTAAACTTCAATGCTCTGCCGGCCGGTTATATTTCATGCTTTAAGCCATAATTTATCAGACATCTCAGTCTTTCAACAAACCGCTGTAATTATGCCTGAAGCCCCTTTTGTTAAAAACCATCTTTATGCCGACGCATTTGTGCAAAGACCTCTGCTGGGTCGGCATTTGCCATACCGAGGGCGGCCTTAATTTCGGCCGTATCTGTCCGCAAGAAAGGATTCGTTTTCTTCTCCTGCAATATCGTCGAACCGACTGCATACCCCCCGGCCCTCAAGATTTCCTTCACCTCTCTGAGCCGGTCTCTGACAGCTTCATTATTAGGCTCGATACTCAGCGCAAATTCATAGTTTTCCACCGTATAATCATGTCCGCAGTAAACCAGTGTATCAGCGGGAAGAGTCGCTAAATTAAGGAGCGAATCCAGCATCGTTTCCACATCACACTCAAATATCCTGCCGCATCCGTTTATAAACATAGTGTCCCCTGTCCAGACAATTGGCTCTTTGTTATCATTCGATGGCGCAATATAATAAGATAAGGATGTCCTCGTATGGCCGGGGGTGGCAATAACCAGTATTTTTGTATTACCAATTTTCAGGGTCTGCCCATTGCCGACAACACGGTCTATACCTTTTATCCGCCGCCGGTCGCCCCCGATAACTTCGCAGCCCGTTTTCTTTTTTAAATCCGGAATCCCCGCCGTATGGTCCCAGTGATGGTGTGTAACAAGAATCTTTGTTAGCTGCAGTTGCTTTCTCTTTAAGGCCTGCTCTACTAACGAGCTGTCGCAGGGGTCGACAGCGACAGCTTTGTTTTTATCATATTCGTAAAGATAAATAAAATTATCTCCGAATGCCGGAATGACAGTTACTGAAGCCATGGTTTCTCGGTAAGAAAAACAGAAATTTTAGTCAAGTCAATAACATAATCTAAATTGATTATTTTCGTCTGAGGCGTTGATTTTCAGGTTTTTATAAACTGACTCAATTGTATTAAGCTCGGCTGAAACTGCAAGCGCTCTGCTTACAATCCCTGATAACGGCAACTTGGGGGCAGGCTTGCTGGGGCAGGCTGTCTATGGCATGAATTGCCCTTGAACAAAATTCCGCGGTCAAAATAGTTAGTTAAATTGGGTTTGATTGGGTTTGTTTTTGCGGCGTCCGAGGAGATGAAAATTACCGTAAAGCTTTGTTAAACAAAAGGTTATGTTCATTGGGTTATTTGAAAAATTGGGTTTGTTTTGCATAAATTAGTTCGTAGTTCGTAGTTGGTAGTTCGTAGTTTTGGATTCGGTGGTCATTGTAAGTCCTATGCATTATATTTTTTTGAGGAGAGTTTTTTAAAAAGACGCTCCCTATAATTAGAGGAACTTGCGCAATTCGGTCGAAAAATCGTGGGATTTGAAGGGGGGCAAAAGTTGTAAGTGCTTACTTAGAAAGAGGTAAAAAAATTTTTAGAAAAATCAAATTTAACTTCTTGTTACATTCGCATTTTGTACGATTTTCTGCTTCTGGTAGCTGTTGTTGCCTGAGGCCGCAATGAGGTACTTACAGTATTTCGCAGATGCGCAGCACCGGAGAAAATAAGAACAGTCCGAACTGAAGGCAGCAACAGCGGTGAATTGAAATCGGGAAAAAATTGGGAAAAAAAGACGAAAAAAGTCACAAAATGACAAAGAAAAAGCGAAAAAACGCACAAAAAGCGGAAAAAATGAAAAAAAAGCGAAAAAATGACACGTTTTATTGTGTAAATTTGTAAAAAATTGCACACTCGATACAAAAACCTCCTTCAATGTTAAAATGGGCAACTTTGAGCTGGCGAAAATTTCACTTTCAAAATGAGGTTGGATAAAATGTTAAAATGGGTAAGATGGGGGGGAATAGGGAAGAATAACTAAACCATGAATGAAGACTGATAGACACAGGTAAAAATTAAAAAGGGGGAAATGGGTTATAGATAGAGTAGATATATTGGATAGAATAATCTGTGTTGATATGGAGGAGGCAGAGAATTTTATTAAAGATGTAGTCGGAAGTAGGGTTGGTGGTTTTGGAAGGAGTCTCAAGGCGGGGTTTGGAGAGCGACGGCAGGTGGTTGGCCTGGCGGACGTATGGTTGTGGCTGGCGCGGGCGGTTGATTGTGGCCGGCGGGAGTTTCTTAGCCGGTGGCGAATGGCAGGTTAATTGCCGGTTTGGGTGGGCTGGTTCGCTTGCTGAGGATGTGAGCTGTTGTTGCCGGAGGCG
>CAZIKS010000051.1:0-18951 GCA_964539795.1 uncultured Pirellulales bacterium | reverse complement strand
CTTTTACATTTGCCCTGCGCGTGCTTCCGAAAGCTGCGATTTTTGAATTCTTCAGCTTGAGTTTGGCCGCTTCGATAAAGAATTGCATCTCCTTGGGATTAGAAGCGGCATATCCGCCTTCAATGTAATCAATTGCAAGGTTATCGAGACATTGGGCGATTGCAAGCTTGTCCTCGAGGGAAAAGCTGACGCCTTCGGCCTGCATGCCGTCGCGAAGGGTAGTATTGTAAAGCTTTACCTTTTCCAGAGCTATATCCGAAATAAAAAAGGATTCTCAGTTACAAACAACATTTTATTTATTCAGTTTATAAATGCAAAGAAAAATGTCATTTCAGGTGCTTTTTAATAAATGCCAGCGCTCGTGAGTTGGCTTCGTCGACCAGTTTTTTATCTCCGCCATGCAAGCCGTGACCGGCACCCGGAATTGTGATAAGTTCGTTAGGGACGTTATGTCGTTCCAGTTCTTTGGCCATCGCTGCGGACTTTTCGTACGGTACGTCATTATCATCGGTACCGTGAAGCATCATAATCGGCGGATACCGAAAGGAGATGTTGCGCACCGGGCAATATGGTGTTATGTTATTGCGCTCGGTTTCGGGGTCAAAACCGGTCACTTCCTTAGTCCACAGGCCATGCTGACGAAGGTAATGGTAGTAGTTGCTGCGCTGCCTGGAAGTAGGGGTAGTCTGATTAGTGGTTTCGGTGAGAACTTTGCCGCCGACGGCCTGATAGACCTCGTCTTTTGACCAGAGCGGGTCATTTTCAAGATAATAAGCTGATGGCTGGGTGTACCAGTGGCCGTCAACGTCGCCATAGCCGTAATATGCAACCAGGGCGGCCGGTGGTGGTTCAACACAGATACCGGTCATCATTGTCAGATAACCGCCGGCTGAACCGCCTGTTACGACTATTTTATTAGTATCGGCATAAAAGAGCTTGGCTCCTTTCTGGTTAATCCAGCCGAATGCATCTCTGATATCATCGATTATAGCTGGCAGCTTGACTTCAGGAGCCAAACGATAATCGAGTGAAACCAGGACAAAACCTTCTTTTTCACAAAGTTGCTGGATATTTTTGGGGACATACTGCCGGCTGCCCATAACAAGGGCGCCACCATGTAACCATACGACAACAGGGCGAAGTTTTGTGTCGTCGGGGCGATAAACATCCGCCTTTATGTATACATCATCTAAGGTTTTGTAGGTGTAGGTTTTTTCGATAAAAGCCGGTTCGGCGGCGTCAACTGTAGCAGTAGAGGCAGGGGGGTACGGTTTTTGGTTTTCATTGCCGGTTTCAACAGTATTACAGCCAACCGGTATGCTCAAGAGAAGTGTATAAACGGCGGTTAAAATCATTTTCGACATAACGGCCTCCTTTCAAAACCGTGCTGAGATTTCAGCCGAATTCGAAGTTTGATCAGCAGTTTATAACCTAACTCAAATAATTTCTGCAATGGCCCTAAGTAGAATAAATTTCCGTTATTCTGTCAAGAATAAGCAATTAACCGCCTTTTCTCAGAAATTCAGTAACGCAGAAAGACCAAAACCGCTTTTTTGACGTATTTTTTTGTAAAGTTGTTGCAATCAGAACCGAAATTAAGTATACTGAAAAGTTTGTTATAAAAAGGAAATCTAAGTATGGCATTGGTATTAACTGATATGAACTTAACACAAATACTGCCTTCAGCGTGCGTTAAAGTACCGGTTGAAAGCAAAGACAAAGAGTCGGTGATAAGAGAACTTGTGGAATTGCTCGAGGCGAATCCCGACCTGTCGGAATTTGACAAGAAAACCGCTTTAGATGCGGTTATGACACGTGAACAAACCAGAAGCACCGGAATCGGGTCCGGAATCGCAATCCCTCACGGCAAATGTAAAGCCGTCAAGAAACTCGTTATGTCTCTTGGAATCGCACACGAGCCGATTGATTTTCAAAGTATCGACGGAAAACCTGTAAGAATAATTATTCTGCTGGTTTCACCTACCGACCAGACCGGGCCTCATATCCAGGCATTGGCCAAAATAAGCAAACTTATGCTGGATGAAGAGTTCAAAGGGAAGCTCGAAAATTCAAAGTCGGCTGAAGAGGCTTATGAATTGATAAGCAATAAAGAAGGTGAATAAACGGTATTCGTCAACCAGCCTTCCACGCGAGAAGCGATTTTAATTAGCTGAGAGTACTGTATTTGCGGAGGAGGTTTCCCATAGAATTAAACCCAGTTCATAGGGATTAACCAAATCGTTGTGCTTTGGTATGACTCTGACAGCAACACCCCTGCGTCCTGAAGATTTACAAGGCAATAAGCCTGCAAACCAGTGCTCACCATCACTGCCTGATGCTTCTCTATAATCCATTCTGATGGCCGAACCGTCTTTAATATTACCCCAGGAATCAACCGAACCGTGATAAAGCTCAACTGAAACTTCATCGGGGCTTATTTTGCCAAGCTTAATCAGGGCCTTAATGTTCAACTGTGAACCGACTTTAAGCTGAGGCTGTCTGGAATTTAGCTGGGAGTCTGTATCTCCATTGTTGTTAACCTTGACCTGAACATCTTTAATGTCGAATTCAGACCAAATCTTCTTCATATTGGATTTCCAGTCAGCAAGGGTTTTTGCCTTTTCCATAGCATCAGCCGTCAAATATTGCCATTTGGCAGCAGCCCTGACATAAAACTTTCGAGTATAATCAGCCACCATTCTATTTGTGTTGAATCTTGGGGTTATCCACTTGATAGTATTCTTCATTCTTCGTATCCAGGCTCGCGGCAGCTTGTCAGTTGAGCGAGTGTAAAACAAAGGTATGACTTCGTTTTCGAGTATATTATAAATCGCCTGAGACTCTACCATGTCCTGATAAGCTACATCCTCATAGATTTCACCAGAGCCAATGGCCCATCCTCCCTCAGGTATATAACCCTCACACCACCAGCCATCCAAAGTACTCAAATTAAGAGCGCCGTTAATGGCGGCTTTCATACCGCTGGTTCCGCTGGCTTCCTTCGGCGGTCGAGGATTGTTAAGCCAAACATCAACTCCTCGAACAAGGAACCTGGCCACGTTGATATCATAGTCTTCCAAAAATACGATGCGGCGTCTGACCTTGTACTGGGAGGCAAAGTGAATAATCTGTCGAATAATCTCCTTTCCCTGGGTGTCTCTTGGATGAGCCTTGCCTGCAAAAACAATTTGGACAGGACATTCGACGTTGCCAAGCATCTTTACGAGCCGTTGCGGGTCCTTGAGTAACAGATTTCCTCTTTTATAAGTCGCAAATCTCCTGGCGAAACCGATAGTCAGGGCTTCAGGATCGAGCACTTCTTCCGCCCAGTTCAATTCGGTATGGTAAGTGCCCCTTCGCTGCATCTGAATTTTCAGTCGGGCACGGGCAAAAGCAACCAAATTGCTTTTGCATCGCTGATGTGTTCGCCAAAATTCCTCGTCAGGAATCTGGTCGATATTCCCCCATGTCTTCTTATTTACTATCTGGTCAGGCCAATGCGAGCCGAGATATCTTTCATATAAAGAATTCATTTCCTTTGACAACCAGCTTTTAATATGGACACCGTTTGTGACAGATGTAATGGGTACTTCATTAACAGGTACGGCCGGCCAGAGTGGGGACCACATTTTACGTGAGACTTTTCCGTGCACTTTACTTACGCCGTTTCTATAAGAACTGAGCCTCAGGGCCAAAATCGGCATTTTAAAAGTTTCTTTTTCATTATCCTGTTCAACTCTACCCAGAGCCAAAAAACGTTTTTCATCTATTCCAAGAGCGGGTAGGAAACCGGCAAAATATTTTTTCATCATTTCAGGCGGAAATTCGTCATTTCCAGCCTTTACAGGAGTATGCACTGTAAAAACATTTCCTGATTTCGTGGCTTCGGCTGCCTGGTCAAAAGTTAAATCAGTAGTGGTTGTTAGTTGGCGAATTCGCTCCAGTGCCAGGAAAGCTGCGTGGCCTTCGTTCATATGGCAAACAGTCGGCGCGATATCCATAGCAGATAAAGCCCTTAGGCCGCCAATACCCAGCATAAGTTCCTGACGAATTCGCATTTCAAGGTCTCCACCATAAAGATTGGCGGTAATCATACGAGCCTGCGGTGAATTAGCAGCAATGTTCGTGTCCAGCAGGTAGAGTTTTACTCTACCGACAGAAACACACCATATCTGGGCCGACACATTGCCATCAGGGTATTCAACGCTAATTGTCAGAGGCTGACCATCCTGTTTTCGAACCAGTTCGATTGGCATGTTATAGAAATCGTTCTCGGCATAAACCTCCTGCTGCCAGCCGTCGATGTTCAGGTACTGACGAAAATAGCCTTTCTGATACATCAAACCGATGCCGACTAAGGGGACACCTAAATCGGAAGCACTTTTTAAGTGGTCGCCGGCCAGGATTCCAAGACCTCCGGAATAAACAGGCAGACATTCATGAATTCCAAACTCGGCGCTAAAATAGCCAATAATCGGTTTGTCATATTTAGTGCTGACCTTTTCAAACCACGTTGGTGAATCAAGATATGCTCTGAGTTTTTCTGCAGCCCGCTGCAGTTCACATACAAAGCCCTGATTTTCAGATAAGCCGTCTAAGATCTCTTGTGCCACAGTGCCGAGCAGTTTGATGGGATTATATCCGCAGGCTTTCCATAGATTACTGTCAATGCGTTTGAACAGGTCAACAAACTCAAGGTGCCATGTCCAAAACATATTTCTGGCGATAAAATCCAAATCCTTGAGCGTCTCCGGCAGAGCCGGCAAAATTGTAAAGCTGCGCACACTCGGCATTTTTACCTCTCAGTAAGATTATTAATAATAAGCACCTGACTCTATGCCTAAAAAGTATCCTTATTTTAATCGACAAATATAAACTTCGGCTTAAGGCTAAAAGGCACTGCAGAGGTGAAGTTTGAGTTTTTTTGTTGGTCCGATATTCGGTGATTTTACAGGCCTAAAACACAAAAAAAAGGCCTGCCTAAACAGACCTTTTATTCATTGCAGGGTACTCCTCCACATGTGCCGTAAAAAAGCGTTTGAAGAAAACCCATTATTTCCAAGTGGGCAATCGTTGCTTGTGTCCGAAAGTCCTATCGAGTAGGCATTTCCGAGCCGACAAGACCTGATTTCCCTGAATAAGGGTGTATCGGTTTTTTCAAATTCAGCTTCCTGTACGAACACCGCAGGGGTTTACCTGCATTATTGTTTGTACCACATCTCAAAGCAAAAGTCAAGAAAATACTCACAAATCTGGTTTCTCAATTAGAAAGTATTTTACTGTAACTTTACTACCGTTTATTTCGGCCTTTCGGCGGTTTTTTATGAAGTTAAATTAAGCTGAGAAAATCAAAATGCCTGCTTACGGCGATTTTACTGGTAATCCAAAGCGGGTTTATTATAATTTTTTTCGGTTTGTTTTTTTGGAGGTAAAGTAAAATAGCTTTCCGAGCAATACTATTTGACCTTGATGGTACACTGCTTGATACCCTCACCGACCTTGCTAACTCAATGAATTCTACGCTGATTAGATTCGGATTTGAGCCCCATCCAACTGATTCATACCGTTACTTTGTGGGCGACGGCACTGAGCATTTTGTTAAATGTGTGCTGCCGGAGAATCATCTCAATGAGCAGACTATAAATGAATATATTACAGCTATGCAGGACGAATACAGCAGACATTGGCCCGACAACACAAAACCATACCCGGGTGTCCCTGAATTACTTTCGGCCCTGGAAAAACGGAATATTCCCAAGGCGGTGCTCTCCAACAAACCGGATTGTTTTACACAAATTATGGTTGAAAAACTGCTGTCGGACTTCTCTTTCCGGATTGTCCGCGGGGCTGAGCCGTCATTACCCCCAAAACCGCATCCCGGTGGCGCACTCGAAATAGCTAAAGAGCTTGAGATACTGCCCGAGGACTTTCTCTATGTCGGTGATACGAATACCGATATGCGGACCGCCTGTTCGGCCCGAATGTATCCGGTCGGTGTCTTATGGGGCTTTCGTGATGCCGAAGAACTGCTCGCAAGCGGGGCAAAAAGCCTTGTAGAAAAACCTGAAGATATACTGGCCGTTCTCGATGATGGAAAATAACCATATTCTTAGTCTGCGGGTACGCATCTGCCTTTGGCCCAGGCCAGAAGTGCCTGCACTTTTTCAGCCATCGTTACCGAAAGCGGCGGTGAGGTTTTTAAGGCCGAGAGAATTCGTGCCGTAGTGAGGTCGGTCTTATTTGCATAGGCTTCGTGTAGAGCAGCAATGACAGCCTGCTCTATTTCCGCACCACTGTAACCCTCGGAAGTTTCAGCCAGTGCATCCAGGTTGAATTTTGCAGCATCACGATTACGTTTTTTGATGTGAATCTCAAATATTTTCTTTCTGGTATCCGGATTTGGCAGGCCGACGAAAAATATTTCATCAAAGCGTCCCTTTCGCAGCAGTTCCGGCGGCAGCGCCTCAATGTCGTTAGCGGTAGCAATGACAAAGACCGGTTCCTCGTGCTCCTGCATCCAGGTCAACAAGGTCCCAAACATTCTCTTTGAAAGTCCGCCGTCGGTGCTTTGACTGGCGGCCGAGGCAAAGGCTTTTTCGATTTCATCAATCCATAAAACCACAGGTGACATCATCTCGGTCTGCTTTAACGCATTGCGGAGGTTTCTTTCCGATTCGCCGACATAGCTGGCATATAAAGAACCCGGGTCCAGTCTTAAAAGCGGCTGTTTCCAGGCCGTGGCCACCGCCTTGGCACAAAGACTCTTTCCGGCGCCCTGAACACCAAGCATGAGCACACCTCTTGGGGCCGTAATTCCAAAAGTCTCGGCGCCGGAGCTAAAAGCGTCCTTGCGATTTTTGAGCCACTTTTTGAGTTTTCTCATACCTCCGATTTCATCCAGGCTCAGAGGCGTTTGAACATATTCAAGTAATCCTCCTCTTTGAATCATTCGCCTTTTATTGGCAATAATTGAGTTGATGTCCTCGTCGTTAAAGACATGGTCGTCCACAACGGTGTCGAGTATAATTCTTACCGCCTGTCGCCGTGTCAGGCCGCGAAGATTTCGAATAATTGTTTCAAGTCCCGCTTTACTAATGCCCACTTCCAAAGGCTCTTTGCGCCTAAACTGCTTTAGCGTTGCCACAACAATGTTCTTTAATTCCTTCTGGTCCGGCATAGAGATTTCAAAAGGCACAGCGTAAGATTTGATAACTTCCGGCAGCTTGTCGCTGCTGTCTATCATAACCACGGAGGATGCCTTTTTATCGAAGCTGTCGATAATCCCTCGAAGTATGCGAAGTGTTTTTGGCTCTCTCAGGTACTCGGCCAGGTCCAGTGTCACACAAATCGACCCTGGTTTTGAGCCTTCCAGGTTAGATAGTCCCGCAGTGGGTTTATCGGTGTCAGGTATCGCAGTTACCTCTCCGAGAAGACCCAGACCGTCGCGAACGCCTTCGGCGGCCGACCACATCCAGATATCTCGTTTGAGGTTAACGGCTACATTGCGAACTATCTCCAGTGCGTATCGCTCTTCGTGGGTAATAATAGATATACAGCAATGACAGGCTTTCATAAGCTGTTCGAATCGACCCGCATCATCCATCCGCTATAACCTCTCTATGTCTGTCAACTTATAACTTATTACAAACTTTCGGCTTTGCCGTTCAAATGGTGCGTAGCTCGGCGCCGGCTGATTCAGCTAAGCTTTTTATGATACCGCCTTCGAAACTATCGACTGTTTCGTGAGTCAAAGTGCCGTCATGGTTTCTGAACCGCAGCGAAAGTGTAACGCTCTTTCTGCCCGATGGTATGCCTTTGCCGCGATATATACCGACGAAACGCACGTCCTCGAGTTCGGTTGGGGCCTTTTTGCTCACGGCTTCGGCGATATCAGACCACGGAATATTTTCATCGACAATAATCGACAGGTCTCGCTCTACGGCCGGATATCTCGGAATAGGCCTGACTTTTAACGGCCCTGTCTGCAATGCCATAAACTCGGCAAAATCCAGCTCCGCCGCAACTGGTGCGATGTCCTTGAAATCGAATTTATCCCGAACCGCCTGAGAAACCACACCGGCCGTTCCGATTGTCCTGCCGTTTACGGCTATTTCCGCACCTGCCCTCGCCCAAACTAATTCGACAGGTGTAAAAATAGCTTGAGCATTTCTGTCGATATTTTTTATAAGCCCTTCAACCACCCCGCGAAGGTCCTGAAGGTCGCTGTCACACGCTAAAGCCAGCTTGGTCTTTTCAATAGGCATTAGGCCGGCTACATCGGGCGGTATGAAAATATCCGCAATTTCAAATATCCTGCAGGGCGTGTTTTTGGCGTTAAGGTTGGTTCTTAAAACGCCCAGCAATGAACCCAAAAGGCTTTGACGCAGTATATTTGCGTTTTTTCTCGATACGTCTTTGACTGCAAAATGTTTTTTTTCGTCCCCACCGGCGAAAAGCGCCGTAATACTTTCATCTTCGAAGGTTACGTTAATCGTTTCATAAAAGCCGCAGCCGTTAAGGTATCTGCCAATCCCCTCAACTGATTTTTGACGGGCATCGACCGGCACCACCTCGATTTTAATTTTGTGCTCGGTTGGTACTTTACTATAGCCGTTGACCCGTGCGACCTCTTCTATTAAATCAGCCTCGCGATAGATATCGCTTCGCCAGGAAGGTACTGTGCAGATTATCGAATCATCGCTGCGTTCCGGCTGCAAACTTAATCTCGACAGAATTTCTGTTACATTCTCCGGAGGTATCTCGATACCTAACAGCTTTTTCAAACGCGACAGCCTCAGCGTCACCTCTTTTTTAGCTGGTCTCTTTGGATAAATATCAACCACTCCCTTGGCAATTGTTCCCCCGGCCACCTGTTTGATTAACTGGGCGGTACGCCTTGAGGCCCAGTCAACCATCTCGACATCGACGGTGCGTTCGAACCGGAAAGAGGCCTCCGAAGGCAGGCTGAGTCTGCGGGATGTCGTGCGCACGCTCACTGGGTCAAAATAGGCGTCTTCCAGAAGGATTGTAGTTGTCGTATCGCTGACCTCCGTATCCAGCCCCCCCATAACGCCCGCCACAGCCACCGGCCTTTCGGCGTCGGCGATAATCAGCATATCAGTGTCTAACTCGCACTTTGACCCGTCGATACTCACAATTGTCTCGCCCGCAACCGCCTTTCTGACTATTATTTTTCCTTCGGCTATTTTAGCAAAGTCAAAGGCGTGGGGCGGCTGAGAAGTCTCCATCAGGGCATAATTGGTCGCATCGACTACGTTGTTAACGCTTCGCATTCCAATCGCTTCAAGCCGCTTTTTCATCCAATCCGGCGAGGGGCCGATTTTAACACCCTCGATAATTCGGGCCGTATATCGGTGGCACAGGTCCGGTTCGCTAATTTCCACATTGGTAAAAGCCGAAACATCCTTTTCCGATTCGTCTAAATGAACCGCCGGTATCTTTAATTCTTTTCCCGTTGCAGCTGCCAGTTCCCGCGCGATTCCGATATAACCAAGGCAGTCACCGCGGTTGCTGGTTACTTCCACATCGATTACAAAATCGTCGTCAACAGATACTATAGATTCGCAGGGAAAGCCTAAATCGCTTAAAATATCCGCGATTTCTTTAGCAGAAAGGCCCGTTTCAATATAATCCTTCAGCCAGTTCAGTGAAATTTTCATAATATAGAAGCCATTATAAAATTAACAAAACCTCAATTCCGACACTAAGTTACCTTCATTAGAACAAACTGTCAATCATTTTGAAACTTCATTTTAATCCTGCTTTCAATTCACTCATGGGGGCAAAGCCCTCACATGTTTAGCACCCAGGTTACATCCTGGGTGGCAATCCTTTTCTTTTATTTTCCCCCCAATTTTTTACTTTTATCTTTTCTCCGCGCCCCTGTGCCCGAGGTATCCGCGCCCCTGTGCCCAAGGTATCTGCGGGATACAATCTTTCCTTTATTTTTACTTTTATCTTTTCTCTGCGCCTCTGCGGGATACAATATTTCTTTTATTTTCCCCTTGCCTTTTCCCTTCCTTTCTGTTATTTTAATATCCCTAAATGCATAAGACACCCGGGAGCGAAAAACTTCAACGAATCTTAATATATGAACCGAAGCAGAGACTGGACGTTGTGAGTCACATGAGTGGAAATAGCTAGCTTTTTGTTAGAGTTTATTAATGGGAAATAACAGAAATCATCCAGTATGGGAAGTCTATGATCTTCATCGAACTTGTAGGCTAAATGTCAAGTATTGGTCTGCAAAGTTGGTTAGTCTCCGACGGATGAATTTTTTTCTTGAATACTTATTAATGGCAACAGCGCCGAGTTCGGCTATTGCTGGCCTAGTTTTCTGGAATACCACATATGGAAAAACTGTTTGGAGTATCTTAATTTGCGTGACAGCCTTTATTGCTGTGGCTAAACCACTTCTCAAATTTTCTGATAAGCTTGAAAAACTACAGAAGGTCGTAACCCTTTATAAATCTGTCGAATTCCAGATAGAAGCTCTTGAAAACGATATTCAAAGAGAAGATGAATACTCAACCACTATAGTTAATACTTACAAGAATCTTGCAAATCAGGTTGGTGAGATTTCAAAGGATGAACCTATCGAAAGTGTTGATCAAGATTTACGAGAATCTTGCTATAAAGAAGTAAATGAAGAATTACCTTTTACCAATTTCTATGAGCCATCAAAATGAATAAAAAACTACTAACATCAACTAAACCAGAAAAACCATCAAGACCACCATTCGGGCCAAGGCCCGAACCTAGAAGACCTGGACCTGGTCATTTGCCGGAAAGGCGTGATCCACACAGACAGCCTAAGCCCAAAATAAATCCTCCTGAGCCATGGCCTCGACCAGATAGCTTTAAAGTTATTAACGAGTGATCTATTATCGTCTAATGTTATATGTTCTAATTAATAGCTGATATTGGTGGCGGGTATTGCAGGGCCTGTAATTTGTATTCGGTAGTTGGTGGATAGAATTCTTTTACATAACTCTTAAAATGGAATAGATGAGTTGTTATTGGAGAAATAAGCTATGACACAAAATGTAGATGATGAAAATAAATTGCAAGATTCACCTATATCTCGTTACCTAAAAGGCATTTGGACTAACATCATTGTATATACATTACTTGACACTTTTACTGCCTTAGTTATACTCGTTTTTGTCTTCATACCTGTTGTCTTTGTCTACTTTATTACCCGTTCTTTTTTGAATATATCCATAAGACATATTGCATTTTCATTTTTTGTTCTCACCATCTTATATATGTTGTCAATTTTAATTTTTTCATGGTGGCGCCACAATCTACTTGTCAAGACCAGAACAACTAAACTAAGTCAACCAGTTGATAATAATCAGCCTGAACAGAGAACATCTCCCCCTGGGACATCTGAATGATTGAAAATTTCCTCGAACATCTTGAAGATGACGCGATAAGGCAAGTAAGAACTGCCATTTCGAAAGCAAAATATCAACGGTTCTTAAACATTGCTCACTATCTATTTCAAATTACCATTGCTGTTCTAAGCTTTTTTATAGTCTTAATCTCATTTAGTTTGTCATCAAGATATACTTCTTACAGGGTTTTAGTAATCTGTTCGGGTATTGCATTTTCATTTCTCTTAATTTTTTCTTCGCAGTTCTTAAAAAGAAATCCACGCTTTATGAACTTCCTCACAAGTTTCTACATTAAATTGAGAGCAAACAGAGAACGCAAAAAATATGCCGATTTCTTCTACAACGAGCGTATTTGGATTGTACTGATACTCTATTTACCATTATTTCTATTCTTTATAGCTATTTTATTCATTAGAACCGATTGGATACGATCCGGCTCAGAACTCCACACATCTAAACTCGACACTATGAAACATATTATAAACTTTTCTCTTACCGTTATAACCATTCAAACCGCTCTCTTTGCGTTTCTCCTCGGTCAACTTTTAGGAAAGTACTCTTCTAAAATCGCAATGGCCCTGATTAAACACCCTGTTCTATTTCTAACATTGTTATATCCCCTCATATCACTTGTATTACTTTGGGCATCAATCATTTATGGCTTCCCCATAATGATAGAAAGTGTAATAGAACCATGGCTTTTATCATCTATCATCTTTTGTCTTATATTTACAATGTTCATTACACTCAAAGGAATACACCCCGACCGTGTGGTAACTTATGTAGGTACATCTTTTTCAGGTAAAATAAAAAAGTCATTCAAACCCTCAACTTTCAAGGAAGGCCAGCAGAGTTATTTCTGGAACTTTATGAAGTCTATCGGGTTAGATTTGCGATCTCTAGATAGACTAAGTATAAACGAAGCCCCTCCATCAAGCGTACGACTTCTTAATGAACAATTAACCAGTTTGTTCAACACAGCAAATAAAGCTATACAAGAAAGCCACGAAGAGTTGCTTAAAGAATCTTTGAGATCTATTTTACGTATTATGCAAACATATACAAAGATTAGAGCCTCATACTATGGAAGTAGTGACCCAGTGTATGATTATGCTCGCAACCAAATGTCTGCATTGTTAAAAGCATCTTCAAAATCTCTCAACGAGTATATAATTAGAGACGTTGTGCAGGCTATTGGAACAATTACGTTTTTATCTCTTGAAATCAAGAGAAGCCCTGATGTTCAATATAGAACAGATACTTCACATGATCTTTCATTGTTATGGTGTGCCCTGCTGGTTGAAGCATTCGATCTTTCACATACACTATTGAACTGCACTGCAGCTAATGAAGTTATTTCACAATTGCAGTGCATAGCTATTCAAGCCTTTAATAAGCAACAATATGGTGTAATCCCTTACAGTTTTTTTCAAAACCTTAGAAAGATATATCGTACATGTATTGCTAATATTGATTCATACCATAGGGTCCTTGCTTGTAAATGCATACGATCTATCATGAAAGTATGGGCTTATGCTAACTTAAATCCTTTAACTAGGGATAATCTTGGGGAATATTATTTCCAGCAATTTCCAGATGTCATCCAAGAAATGGCCAACACTTATCATGAACTTCCTCCTTCGTTGGCGATAGATTTTAATAATCCTCCAAATATTCTGGCTTCCAAATTATCACGTCAACAATGTATTATTCAGGATATCTTCTATCTTACGTTATCACGCAATTTCTCAGAAGACTGGCATATGCGTATTGCCATTAATGATCTTAAAAAGATAATACAATTATTAAAGATACTTGCTGTACATTCTCTTCAACACAGAGTCATCAGTTGTGATAATTATATAATGGCTCTTTATGAAATCAGCTATCTTGTCTTTCGCGGTTTACCAGATCACTATTGCCAACCTAAGGAGGTTGATCCTGAAGATACGTTCCGCATTCCGCCAACTCCAAACCAACAGGTTCTTGAGGAAGATATATTGGCTGTCTGGCCCGCACTTTTTTCTCTGTTTTATAAAGGCGATCCTCCTACAAGCTTGCAGTGGCCCCAAGCATTTTTTGCAATCCTCGGTCTTGGAATCTGTGCCTTCAAAGAACGCAAAGATGAAAACCTCAAATCACAATTGCTTCTGTGCATAATTTCTTTCAGAGACCTTGTGCTTGCAGACCATCAAGAAGATCCACAGAAATATCGCGATCATTGGTGGAAGTATCTCCAATTAGTGGGCGCATGGACTCACTTGCTTTTAGAGGAGAAGGATTTGGGCAATGACATTGCACAATGTGTTGGCAATAATAAACCTTTTTCTTCAGGCTTCCATGGAACAAACACTGATGGTCGTTACGGCCACTTGGGTTATCCAACGATCCATCATACCGATTTTTTCATTCCATCCATGAACAACTTACGAGAGCAACAATACCTTACAGATGCCGATTGGGATAAGCTTAGAGAATGCCAAGGTGCCCTCATGAACGACGAAATTCTAACAAGCTATTATAAGATTGTAGAAAAAATCAGGAAACCCTTACGAGATCAATTTTACGAAAGTATTAGAAAAGCACAAGAAAAGCGGGATAAATAAAGCTGTCCGCCTACACCTTAGGTGGCCATAAAATATCAAATCTGTCTTGAAAATTCAAGCATTCTGGCGAGGCACCAAACACTAAGAAGTTTTCCCTTCGCAGTTTCCGCCAAGTTGCTCGACACATTATACCCAAAAACAAAACCCCGTCAAACCAAATCTATCCAATATATCCACTCCGCTATTAATTCTTTTGAGTGAGAGATTTTGGTCCGTGTTTTTTCGCCGTCTGTAAGACGGCACTATCTATGTGCTTGAAAGCACCTTGCAGTTCCGGCCGAGCGGAGTCGTACTATTGTACTTCGAGTATCAGCCGGGGCTGTGTAACGCAGCAGTTGAGCAAAAGGCCCGCTCAAATTACCCATTTTAACATTTTATATAACCTCATTTTGAGAAGGGAATTTTGCCCGACTCTAAACTACCTATTTTAACATTGAAGAAGGCATTTGTATCGGGTGTGAAATTTTGTGCGCTTTTTGTCACTTTTTTTTCAATTTTTCCGCTTTTTCCCCACTTTTTTTTCGTTTTTTCGTCTTTTTTTGACTTTTTTTTCGTTTTTTTGACGTTTTTTTCCCGCTTTCAACTCACCGCTATTGCGACGAAAAATCGTACCGATTGCGCAAGTATGCACGACCCCAAATAGAATTTTTCCAAAATTTTTTTACTTCTTTTTGAATAAGGACTTACAAACTTTGCCCACTTCAAATCCCACGATTTTTCGAACGAATTGCGCAAGTTCCTCTAATTATAGGGAGGCCTCTTTTTTAAAACTTCCCATTAATTGGAGATTCTTTCTATGAGCACCAAATCCAAAATGATAATTAATAAAAATCCGCGAAATCTGTGGCTGCGGTCAATGTTTGAAATGAATTAACCTTTTTATGCAAAACAAACCCAATTTCCTGAACACTCAAATGAACATAAAACCTTTAATGACAAAGCACTACGACAATTTTCATCTCCTCGGGCGCTGCAAAAACAAACCCAATTCAAACCCAATCAAACCCAAAACGAAGCCAAATCAAGCCAAAACAAAGCCAAATCAAACCCAAAACAAACCCGATTTCACTAACTATTTAATGAGCAAAAGTTTATGCCAAAAACCCTGATTTTCAGAAATAAATGCTTGAAAAATAACAAGCCAGCCTGTTTTAATATACCCTATACTGAGCTTAGCAAAGGTATTTATGGATAGAAGGGGCAAATTCAGAAAATTAGCAATCACAGCCGGTATGACCCTTGGCATTTTTTCCGCCCTGCTCGGCTTCGCTGTAGGAGCTAAAAAGGCACAGGGCAGCGGAGCAGCAGGTTTCGGCTTTGTAGTTGGTTTAATGTACTTTGGCATCGTTTTCGGGGTTATTTTGCTGATTTACAAGGTTTTTGACTGGGCAATATTTGGCCTTTCCACCAGTGAACCAAAAACCACAGGAACCAATAAAGCCCTTGCTATTAGGCGCACCAGTAGAAGAATTGCACTCGTTTCAGCCATACTTATTGCCTTATTATGTGGTTTTACCGTCGGTTTCTTCCCCGCAGGGCAATATCGCGAGGCAAAAAGCGACCTGGAACTGCTTGAGACCCAAAGTAAAGATTACAAAGGTAAGGCCTATTACGATTATATGCAGCGTGAGAGAATGGAAGATAACTACTGGTTAAACCTGTCCAGGGGCGGCTTAGTGGGACTTTGTATATTTGCTGGTTTTTTGAGTTCGGTATTCTGCTTTCTCGCTGTATGGTTCTTGTATAAATTCTTTGAGCGCCTCGTACTTAACATTTGCAACGTCGTAGACGAAGATTAAGAATGTGCTACAGAACACTAAATAATATTTTTAGCTTTTGTCTTTTTGCTTTTTCCTTATAATCAAACGCACAATGAGTAAGAAATAAGGAAGTCGATTATGGGAAAACATAGTTTGTCCGTATTGCTGGTCGTTATCTTAATAGCTATCATAATTCTAAGTGGCTGCGTCGAGCGCAGGCTCACAATCAATACGGCCCCGCAGGGGGCCCTGGTTGTCTTAAACGATGAGGAAATCGGCGAATCGCCTGTTACTGTGTCATTTAACTGGTACGGTGACTATAACGTCAGAATAAGTAAAGCTGGCTTCGAGACCCTGAAAACACACCGCAAGCTCCAGGGACCTTGGTATGATAAATTCCCATTTGACTTTTTTGCGCAAATACTCAACCCCAAAAAAATCCTGGATTCTTATGAATGGATGTTTGAACTTGCGCCCAAAGAGCAGCCGACCAGAGATGAATTAATTGAGAATGCTGAGAATCTAAAAGAGCAGCTTTAGACACAAAAGCTCAGCCGCAAAAAGCGGTGGGGGATGTAAGAAATTCGTAGAGTCTATGCCCTATGTCATTAGGGGGCTCAATTTAAAGGAGGTTTTCCCGGTACCAGTCAATTGCAAGTCGAAGGCCTTCTCGGAATGACACATTCGGTTTGAAGCCGATTAACTTTTGGGCTAAGCTGATATCGGCAAGAGAATGCTTTACATCCCCGGGACGTGAGTCGACGTATATGGGCTTTATATTTTTGCCGACAAGGTCGTTTATCATATCGATAATTTCATTGACGGTTACTCGCTGCCCGCAGGCGATATTTATAACTTCTCCTGCGGTTTGTTCGGTTTGTGCGGCGAGTAAATTGGCTTCAACGACATTGTCGATATAGGTAAAATCACGGCTTTGCTCGCCATCGCCGTAAATGGTGGGTGGTTCATCCTTTAATATTGATGTAACAAAGGCCGGTATTGCCGCGGCATACAGGCTGGTAGGGTCCTGATATGGTCCAAACACGTTAAAATATCGCAGCGAAACGGTCTCGAGGCCAAAAGACCGGTAAAACACAGAACAGTAATATTCACCTGCAAGTTTGGCGGCGGCATAAGGTGAAAGCGGTGCGGTGGGCATTGTTTCGATTTTCGGTAAAGTGGGAGTATCGCCATAAGCGGAAGAACTGGCTGCATAAACAAAACGTTTTATGCCGGCGTCACGAGCGGCCAACAGAAGAGTAAAAGTGGCGTCAACACAATGTTTGTGTGTGGCCGCGGGGTTGTCGATACTCTTGGGAACCGAAGGTAAAGCACCCTGGTGCAAAACGACGTCAATATCCTTCATGGCGGTACGAGCGATATTTTCATCGCCCATATCAGCCTCGTTAAAATCGATTTTATTTATTATGTCTGAGAGATTACTTTTTTTGCCGGTGAGCAGATTATCAATGACCCTTACAAAACAGCCCTGCGAAATCAATTTTCTGCAGATATTCGAACCAATGAATCCTGCTCCGCCGGTTACCAAAAAGTTTTTCATTTAAATTACTTTCTATGAACAAATTTGGTGTAGTGTACAGCAGTTGTCGACTATTGTCAACTAAGCAGAGTTGACGAGTTGTATCTGGCTATATTCCTGAAGTGACCTGAACTGCTCTTGGAAGTATCCGCCCTTCATAGCCTTTGCGGCAAAGAGTACACAGCCGACAACTGTGGCATTTACCTGTTTAAATTCATTTATAGACCTGAGAGCGGCCCCTCTTCTTGTAGCTGCAGCATTGAATACCAAAACTGTTCCATCAACAAATCTGGCCAGCATTTTAGTGGCACTGGCCAGTAATATCGGTGGCCCATCAAATATAATATAATCGTAGTTTTCGCGCTGCTGTTTAATCAAAGATTCCATCTGTAGCCCCCCGATTAATTCAGTTGGATTGGAAGGCAGCTGCCCTGCAACAATTAAAGACAGGCCTTCAATTTCGGTGGGCTTTACAGCTTCGGAGAAAGTGCACCCGCCGGTCAGCAGGCTGGCCAGGCCATAATCAGATTGCTCATCCGACTTCGGAAATATAGTATGTAAAGCCGGCCGCCAAAAATTAGCATCTATAAGCAGCACTTTTCTACCTTCAGCAACAAAAGCAGATGCAAGATTAATCGCCACGGAAGTCTTTCCGTCGCCTGCTGCACCGCTGCTAATAAGCAAGACCTTTGAGTCTGTCGCCAGTTCAGACAGTTTCAAGTTAGTGCGAAATCTCCTGTAGGATTCACTTGTAATAGAATAAGGTGCCTGCCGCACAACTTGGCAGAGGTCAATGTCTTCAATCTGCTCATCTTCATCAGCATCAGGAATAATGCCCAAGAGTGGAATATTCAGATACCTGGTCACATCCCTTGGCGTTCGCACAAGGTCATTCAGCAGTTCGATAAGAAAAGCAAGGCCAATGCCCGAGAAAAACCCCAAAATCGTTCCACCGGGGAAATAAACATACCACAAGGGAGAACTTATTTGCAAGGGCACGGGTGCGTAACCAGCAAACTGCACTTGTGGTGTTTCAGGGTCATCATGCATTATGGTTCTTTTTTCAATCTGAGCTTTGAGCTCATCGAGCATATCCCGCCTCTCATCTCTGATTTTTACCTGCTGCTCATACTGTACGCGTGCTAAATCAAGCAGTCCCTTTTGTCTGGCTGCTTCGTCTCGCATGCTTTTTGATACTTCAAGTCTGCCCTTCAATGAAACCAAGGAATCCTGTGCGTTTTTAAGGTTAGCCTGTCGGGTCTGTTCTGCTATTTCAGTCTTTCTGATTTCTTTTTCCTTCTCGGTTCTGTTTATCAGTTCCTGTGATTGCTGCACGATTCTGTGATTTTCACCAAATTTTGTGAGCGAACCTGCAAGTGACATCTTCAGTATAGCAAGTCGCTGGTTTAGCATGACCATAGTAGGGTCACTCTCTATCTGATTTGCGACCTGTTCATTGATTGGGCCCATTGCCTGAGCCTCAAGAGTTCCTATGGTGGACTGAATCTGCTGCATATCCAGAACAATGTTATTGTACTCAAGTTCCAAATCATTCAGCCTTCTAGTGATTGTATTCTCGAAATTATGCTCTTCCAGATCGGTAAAACCGGAATTCTTACGAATAC
>CAZIKS010000050.1:0-19003 GCA_964539795.1 uncultured Pirellulales bacterium | reverse complement strand
TCAAATGCAAGGCTTGCAGTTTCGGCCGAGCGGAGTCGTACTATTGTACTTCGAGCATCGGCCGGGGCTGTGTAACGCAGCAGTTGAGCAAAAGGCCCGCTCAAATTGCCTATTTTAACATTTTATTTGACCCCAATTTCAGACCGGAATTTTCCCCCACTCTAAACTACCCATTTTAACATTTTAAGGCTCCCGCGGCCGGCGGAGTCAAACCTGTGCGTTTTTTGCACCTTTTTGTAACTTTTTTTTCAATTTTTTGTTTTTTTGCCCCTTTTTCTTAACTTTTTGAAACATTTTGTCGTTTTTTTTCAATTTTTTGCCGTTTTTTAAACCCCCACCCCCATTTTCAGCCCAAAATTAAGGGTGCCTTAAATCCCCAAATACACAAAAACACATGAAAATCCAAAATTTTATGATTGATTTACCAAATAAAAAAGCCCCGCCTTCAAAAGCGGGGCTAAAGCTTGTAAACAAAAGGATTTACGTTCTTTTTATTTTTCCTTTAACGGCAGAACCACATAAACGCTGTAACGCCCGTTATTGACCAGAAGCAGCGCCGCATCTCCTTCCACTGCCTTTTCTATTGCCCTGTTAAACTCTTTCGTATTCGATACTTGCAAGCGGTTGACTTCTTCAATCAGCATCCCAGCTCTGATACCTTCTTCCGCCGCCGCCGACCCTGGCTCAACTGAAGTTACCACAACTCCCTTCATACCTTCATAGCCAAAACGTCCGGCTAATTCATCAGTAAGGTTTTGAACCGTAAGTCCAAGCTGTTTCTGAACTTGCGGCTGCCCGCTCTCTGCTGCTAATTCTTCCGTTGAAGGACGCTTACCAAGCTCAACTGTAAGCGTTTTTCGCTTACCATCACGCAAAACCACCATTTTTACCTCACTACCGGGCTTTTTCATCGCAACTCGCCTGCGAAAATCAACCTCGTTTTCTACCAGCTTACCGTCAAACTCCACCACGATATCTCCCTTTTTAACACCCCCCTTATCCGCTGCCGAACCTTTTGTAACTTGCGGTAAAATAACACCTTTAGCATCATCCAGACCAAGCGCAGCTGCCATATCGGCACCTATATCCTGAGGTTGCACACCAAGAAAACCCCTAACCACTGTCCCGCTCTCAACCAACTGGGTATAAACAGCTTTTGCCATATTAACCGGAATAGCAAGCCCAATACCCACATTACCACCGCTGCGGCTGAGAATAGCTGTATTAATACCAACCACTTCTCCATCCAGATTCAGTAGCGGCCCGCCCGAATTGCCGGGATTCACCGCCGCATCTGTCTGAATAAAATCTTCATAAGTAGTTAGCCCAACGCCACTTCGGCCTTTTGCACTCACGATGCCGGCCGTAACCGTATGGCTCAAGCCGTAAGGATTGCCGATAGCAATTACCCATTCCCCAACTTCAAGTATATCCGAATCAGCCAGCTTCAGATACGTCAAGTCTTTAGCATCGATTTTTATGACAGCCACGTCAGAATCCGGGTCCGTGCCGATAACTTTAGCTACCAGCTTTTTCTCGGTATCCTTGAGTTGAACCTCAACTTTTTCAGCTTCGCCCACAAGATGATTGTTTGTAAGGATATAGCCGTCCTCAGAAATTATAAAACCTGAACCCTGAGCAATTTGGCGAGATTTTCGTCGAGGTGAACGCTCGCGAGGTGAACGTTCGCGAGGTGAAGGACGCCCGAAGAAATGGTCAAAGAAATCATCGTCAAATGGGCCGCCGAATGGCGAATCATAAAAGTCTGAATAATCCTGTGTAACTGTCTTCTCGGCTCTGACACCTACAACAGCAGGTGAGGCCTTTTCGGCTATTTGGGCAAAGGCCTTGCCCATCTGACGCAGGATATCGATACTTTCCTTTTCCTGCGCAAGGCCGGACAAGGGGTAAATAAACAGCACGAAAAGAACTGAAATTACAACATACTGCAATAAGGTTTTACTTTCTCTCGAACTCAAAGTCCTCATTTTAGTCTCCTAATTCCTTTAATAATCAAGTTGATTACAAAAAACAACAATTTAACAATACCATATTTACGCCAATTTTATACGATTTTACTGCTCATAAGTTCATTGCGTCACATGTTTTTTAGATAAAGCTAATAGAAGACCGGCGGCAAAAATACAGGCGAATTTCACTTGTATCTCGTGTTGTGCATTGTGCTCAGTACCAGCCGATGGCGTATTAATCAGCTTTGGGTTGCATCAGCAGCTGGTCGTATATCGAACGATAACCGCCGCCCATGTTACGGCCCAGCCATAACTTATAATCCAAAACTTCGGTCGGAGTGACAAACATTTTATTAATCGGCTCCGCTGACATAACAACAGTTACCGATGCTCCGCCATCATCGGTTGTCGTTAATAAAACCAGTTCATCACGAAAATCACCATACAAATCCGCAACCATCAGCAGTCGACTGTCAGGTATGGGATTCGGATGAACACCGGGCACATCGATTATTGTTTTGCCGTCGAAATTGCCGATTTTCCTGCCTTGGTCTGTCAGCAACTCTCTCGTGGGGTCCCCATCAAGTTCAACAGGCGTGCAGCCGTAAGGAAATGGTTCCAGAAGGACGCGGCCGTCGGCAGAAAAAAGTATCACATTACGGTCATTATGACCGGCACGATTGGACATACATTCTATACCGGGCGAGCCGTCCCAGATATCTGCGGTCATTCCGTAATGGCCGTGCGTCCAGCGAGGGTCGTCTTCGCGATTGACCTTCCAGATAATCTCACCCGAACTTGCATCCACCATATAAACGCCCGCGTGCACACTTGATTCGACAATATAAAAAACTTCCAGTCCCGGCCGGTCCGGCAGATAATCATGGATAGAAACAATATCCGGATGCAGCTTGTAAATCGACCATCGCACGGTTCCATCAGGCCGCAGGCAGACCGTACCGTCGAATACTTCCTGCCTGCCGTCTCCATCCACGTCGGCGACTTCAATTTTATGTCCGCCGCTGCCGCTGGTCTCGCCAAAGCTGTTGAACCGCCATATTTTGCTCAATTCGGCATCGTATGCGACAAATACCTCATTTTCATACAGGCCTGTCTGCGTGACCACAGCCGGACGAATACCATCGAGATAGGCAATTGAAAGATGAATCCGTGTCGATGAGTTTACAAAATGCGACACCATTTTCGGCCAGGGCGTTTTGTATTTTAGACGACCGGTCAGGCCGTCCAGAATAGCGACATAGACCTGGTCGCCGATTTGCAAACGGGTGATGACTTCGGCTTTACCGTCTCCATCCATATCCCAAACGTTAAACGGAACATTATTAGCGCTGCCGAAACAATGGTCGTGATAGCAAACTTCCTTTCGCCATAATGGCCTGCCATACGAGGTAAATGCTTCCAGATGTACCGGCAATCCGGCATCCTGCGACATTTCGTGATTGCCGTTGTCCAGCCGAGTTACACAGTCCAGAACACCGTCTCCGTCCAGGTCGCCGAAAATAGGCACTACTGCGCCCCTTTTGTAGACAGGCTTGAAGGTCGTAACAACCAAGCTCGGCTCTTCGGAAACCGTAATACCTATCCATTCACAACGCTTGCCTTCTTTACCCTGTTTGTTGACGGGACGCACATAATAATTATACCTTTGCCCGATTTCCAGCCCGGTATCTAAAAACGTCGTCGAACCGCTAACCGGTTTTTCATTGACCAAAAAGCCGGCGTGATTTCGTTTGTTCGTTCGATAGATATTAAAACGTGTTGTGCGGGTATCGTTTTTCAATAAAGCCCAACTCAAAAATACCTGCCCCTCGCCTCTCGAGATAGCAGAGAGTTTACGGGACTGAATCTCCCAATCGGCCCCTTCAGGTTTCCGCACAGGCCGAAAACCAAGGTCCGGATTCCGAATACCCGCAGCAAAATGAAGTTTATAACCACAGCGGAGGTACTCTGTTCCTCTGGCCCAGGACCCTCCCATAACATTGCCCCCGACTATATTGTCTGATTTGGACGTATCCTCAAAGCGATATATCCATCGGCTGACAGCGGCATCGACATCATCACGCACCATCTGCCATACGTTGCCGGCCATATCATAAAGTCCGTATCTGTTCTGTTTTCCGCGTTTGACCGGTTCGAGATAATCCTGCCACCGGTCGAACCGTCGATTATTGTCGGTATCGAAATTTGCCCTTTTATCCGGTTTGTTATCGCCCCAGGGGTACATCTTGTCAACAGGTCCGCCTCGGGAAGCGTATTCAAATTCCACACTTGTGGGGAATCGATAAATCCGATTGTCTTTTTCTGTAAGCCATCTAAAATACTTGTCCGCGTCTTTGAAATTAACAAAAATCACAGGATGTTTTTCCTTGCCGGCGGGGATTTTGCCACCCACCCAGTGCAGCGGCGCACTGTAACCAGTATCATCGATGAAGGCCTTGTATTCGGCATTTGTCACCGGGTGGTCGAGAATCTCAAAGTCCCCCACACGTACAAGGGGGCGGTTTTTACTTACCACCACATCTCCGCTGTTGAATGTGCCGCCCTTGATGTAAACGAAGCCTTCCGGAGCTGATTGTGCAGCACAAGCCTGAATTAATATAAAAAACGATAAACCCACAAATACTCTTAATTTTTTCATTTTACCCTCGATTCTAAAATAACTCTCCACTTTTACTAATTTTACCTTAATTACAGCAGCTAACATTATGCTTGTTTTTGCTTTTGTCAACAGCATTTTCAGCCGGCAAATAGTGAATTTCTCAGAAAAATCCTTTTAATTGAGATGGCCATCGAAATTTTGTTTTTTTCACTTGATTTGTATGAACAATGCAGATAGATACATTTTGTAAAGTACATCATTTTTCCGTTAACGCTTTTTGGGAGGTGCGAAATGACGGTGATAGAATTTTTAGACAAGTCTGGGGTCAAATACGAGGTTACCGAACACAAGCCGGCCTTTACGGCGCAGCGTATGGCTGCAGCGGAGCATGAGCCGGGCAAATATGTAGCCAAGCCGGTAATAATCAGGGCCGACGACAAGTACCTGATGTGCGTGGTTGCAGCGTGTTACAAGATTGACCTGGGTGCCCTGAAAAAACAGCTTGGCGCTAAAAAAGTCGAATTGGCTGAGGAAAAGGATATGGGAAAGATATTCGGCGACTGTGAACTGGGCGCCGAGCCGCCCTTCGGCAACTTATATGATTTGACCACCATTATGGACAAGGCTTTAGAGGCCGACGACCATATTACGTTTCAGGCCGGCTCGCACGATAAAGCCATTCGAATGAGTATGGCCGACTACATAAAACTGGTCAAGCCGAAGGTGCTTGAATTCAGTTACCATACAACCTCGTGATTTACGGCTGGAGAAGAGTTCTATAATCCGCCAAGGAGATTTTTGTTAGCACCGCTGGCGGTCAAAGCCTGGCTGGCTTTATAGAAAGGATTATTATAGCGCTGGAGGGCGTCAGCAGTATCTTTAGCATTTTCATCGGCCCAGATACGCAAAGTCCCATCCGAACTATAGCAAAGCAACTGCTCACCGGGGTGGTCGATAAATTTTGAAGCCATAACAGCAGAACCTATGACTTTCCCGAGGACCTTGCCCCGTCCATCGATAATCAAACTCATTCCTCCGTCCGACTTTTTAACAAGCTCATGTATGCCATCACCGTTCAAATCAACCGGCAGAGTCTGGTAAGTGCTGAACGGCAGCGGATACTTTTGACCTGTAAAAGCTTTGTAACTAAACTCTTCCATATCCTGGCGGAAGAAGCCTTTGGGGCCGGCTGTCTTGGAGCCGATGCGAATAGCCATAACAATATGTTCACCATTTTCACCAATTCTTGCGGCCCAGCCAATATCCATATGGCCGTAATCTACATCGCTCCATACTCTTTTTCCCTTATCATCGAATAAAACAACGCGCGGGGACACCTTTTGAGCGCCTTCGCGACAGGTATAGATAAACCAGCGATTCTTTGAGCGGTCATAGACGGGTTGAATAACATCCGAGTGCTCTGAATAGACATCCCTGTCGGCACAGAATAATTCCCGGCCGGTATCCAACTCAATACAACGCTCACCCCACAGAACTTCATCGATACCGTCATTGTTAATATCGACTACAGGGCACATGTGGCTGCCGCTGGCACCGGGTTTACTGCGGTCAATATCGTATTCCCATCGCAGCGTCATATCGGGCTTCCAACCCTGTAATTTCATAGGGCCGTATGTCCCCTGGGCTGTTACGAGAACGGGCTTGCCTTTGACATAGCCTCCCAGAATGAAGTTTCGAAAGACATGGCTCAAATTTTGTCTTGGTGCGGATTTGGGCCAGGGCCATCGCCCCATCGTTTTGCCGGTCAAGGCATTGATTCTTTCCAGGCAGCGTCCTTTAGAACCCAAGGGATGGTCATTGTCAGTATTGTTTACAAACCAGATTTCATCAACACCGTCACTATTAAGGTCAAACGGGTAAAAAGGACAGAACCAGCCGCCCGGCACAACCCCGCGGCCAAGCTCACGCTTCCAGAGCACTTTTCCCTCTTCGGTAAAGAGCATAAGTTTTAAAGTGTCGGTGGGGAAAAAGAACATTTCCACATAGGGGTCGACAACCGAGTCGGCACAGTAAATCGCAAGAAAAGCCTTCGGGGTATTTTTGCCAAGCTTCACAGGCACAGCGTGAAGCTGTCCCATCGGTGAACTGGTTGTTAACTCAACCATGACTTTAAGTTTAATGGATGATTCAATACTTTCAGAATCTAGGCCTGTGACCAAACGCTTTTCATCCTTAGCATATAAGCCGGTCTGGCTCTTACAGAATGTTATTGATAGGGTGCTTAATAATGCTAAACAGAAGATTAGTTTGATTTTCATAGGTTTTCCCTTTCCGCTTTGCTCTTTATTTTATTTTTGCACATCACTACCATGTATGGCCTGAACCCAATGAAGGGCCTTTACGCCGGTTCCATCGGTAATTTGATGGCGACAACTAAAACCACAGGCTATTACGGCGGTTCCCTCCTCGCGGCTGCGAACGGCTGGAAACAAACGTTGCTCACCAATTTGCATGGACAAATCATAGTGCTCTTTTTCATAGCCAAATGAACCAGCCATACCACAGCAGCCGGAATCGATTTCCTCGACCGAGAGGCCCGGCACCCTGTCGAGAAGGTTTTTCATAGCAGTTGTGCCGTAAAGAGATTTTTGGTGGCAGTGGCCATGAATAAGAATCCTGCTGAACTGCGAGATGAACTCGCAGTCGAGACTGCCATTTTCAATTTCTCCGGCGAGGAATTTATCTATCATTATCACATTTTCTTTTATGCGCCGGGCGAGTTTTTCGTCGTCGATAAGGTCGGGCAAATCGTCGGTCAATGCCGAGCAGCAGCCGGGTTCACAGACGGCGATTTTCAGTCCCTGTTGAATGTATTTATCAAGATTTCGCAAGGTTTTCTCCCCTGCAATTTTGGCCTGCCGTAAAAAGCCATGGGAGATTTTTGGTCTTTGGCAGCAGCCGGCATTCGCCAGTATTACTTCATAGCCGCATGATTCGAGCAACTCCACAGCCGATATGCCGACATCGGTCTGATGGTAGCTCATATAAGTATCGTCAAAAAGAACGACTTTTTTTGTCAGCCGGCCGTTAGGTTTTATGCGGTTTTTGAACCATTTTGCCAAAGGTATTCGGGCATATTCGGGTGGGTTGCGTCGGCTGTCGAAGCCGGCCACAATTTCCAATGTTTTGCGAAACAGGCGGGTTTTCTGAAAAAAGTTGACCAATGGCGCTATTGCGCCTGCAATCATTTTGGCCATCAAGGTGGAGTTGGCAACGATTCTTTCACGCAGTCCCGTGCCGTGGGCATCGTGATACTTTTGCAGGAATTCACTTTTTAGGCGGGTCAGGTCCACGTTGCTTGGGCATTCCGATTTGCAGCTTTTGCAGGACAGGCAAAGTTCCAGAATTTCGAAAAGGCGCCGGCTGGTCATCGCATCAGGGCCGAGTTGGCCTGTCATTGCCAGACGCAGTGCATTGGCTCTGCCGCGTGTTGAGTTCTGCTCATCCAGCGTTGCCCGATAGCTTGGGCACATTGTCCCCTCCATTTTGTTGTGGCAGGTGCCAATACCGCTGCACATCTCCACAGCCGCCGCAAAACTGCCGTCCTCACGGTAGTGATATTCAGTGGGCACTTCGGGTGACTTATATTTGGTGCCGTAGCGAAGGTCGTGGTCCATCGGATTTGGGTCGATGATAACGTTGGGATTCATAAGGCCAGCCGGGTCGAACAATTTTTTGACTTCTCTGAAGGCACTATAAATCTGCTGACCGAAGAATCTTTCAAGCTTTGGGCTTCGGACCCGGCCGTCACCGTGTTCGCCACTCAACGAGCCGCCGTATTTGCAGACCAGGTCAAAGGCAAATTCGGAAATGGCCTTCATGCAATCAATATCTTCCTGGTCTTTGAGATTCAAAACAGGCCTGATATGAATGGTGCCGACACTGGCATGGGCATACATTACTACAGGAACATTACAACTCCTGCAGAATTTTAATATCCGGTCGACGTATTCCGGCAGCATCTTGACAGGTACGCATGAATCCTCGATAAATGCCATTGGTTTACGGTCGCCCTTCATACCAAGCATAAGCCCCAAACCGTTCTTTCTTAAATCCCAGACTTTTGCCTGTTCAGCTGCTTCGGATATGACAGGGTAGGCATAGCCAAGCTTCTTTTTTTGCAGGTCTGCAACAAGGGCTTCGGCTTTTTGTCTGGCTTCCTGCTCTGTTTGGCCAAAAAACTCCACGACCAGAATAGCCTGCGGGTTTTCCTGAATAAAACCACACAACGGAGCAAGACTGAGATTCTTGCGAGCCAAAGCGATTATATCGGCATCTACAATCTCCACCGCGGAGGGGCTGTGCTGTAATATTGGCTCAACAGCACCTATGGCTTCGAGCAGTTGGGCAAAGTGAGTTGTGCACAACACTCTGTTCTTTGGAAGGGGCTCCAGGTTAAGCTTTGCTTCAAGAAAGACACCAAGGGTTCCTTCACTGCCCACCATAATCTTAGAAAGGTTCCAGGATTCGCCGTTTATGAAAGAATCAAGATTGTAACCCTGAACCCGGCGCATCACCTTAGGGTATTTTCTTTCAATTTCGTCGCGATTTGCCTGAATGATTTTTTTGAATCCGCTGTAAATTTGAGCTTGGCGTTTGTCATCCGATTTAGCCCGGCGGTCATACTCTTCGCTTGAGAGTTCTTCTAATGTCATTTCTGTTCCGTCGGAAAGTAGGACCCTGGTTTCCAGCACATGGTCGTTTGTTATTCCATAGATGATACTTCTGGTGCCGGAAGAGTTATTGCCCATCATACCACCTATGGTAGCGCGGTTGCCGGTGGCTGGGTCAGGGGCAAAAACAAGACCGTGCCCGGCAAGAACAGCATTTAGTTCATCAAGAACCACTCCGGGTTGAACGCGTACCCATCGCTCTTTGGCGTTCAATTCGAGAATCTTGTTCATATACTTGGTGAAATCGATGACCATTGCCGAACCGACACACTGTCCGTTCAGGCTGGTGGCTGCGCCGCGCAACAGAATGTTCACATTATACTTAGCAGCTGTTTCTACCGCCGCCCGCACATCCGCCTCGTCTCGCGGAATTACCAGAGCCTTTGGCATAATCTGATAAATGCTGGCATCGGTGGAATAAAGGCCCAAAGTCGCACGGTCAAAAGAAACATCACCCTTGATACGGGTTCGAAGTTCCTGTTCGAAATTTTCCATTTCCGTTTCTTCCACAGCTTTCTTTGATGATATTATCGTTTAATGAACTGCCGCAATGCCGCCAGAAGTCTCGGCGTGAACAATTGCCACCAGCTTAGGGCTGCATTCTTGCAAAGCCTGCTTTACCTGGGCTGGATCAATAGGCTGTCCCCAGGGGGCATCCAAACGAACCAGCTTTGCACCACAGCGATCTAGGTTATCACACATCCTGTTGCCGAACACACCGTTGACACATACAAGAGCCTCATCACCCGGTTCGAGGAGATTTACAAAACAAGTCTCCATTCCTGCGCTTCCTGTGGCTGAAACAGGAAATGTCAACTCGTTTCTCGTCTGAAACAACCTGCGGAGCATATCTTTTACTGCATCCATAATCCGGATGAACTGCGGGTCAAGGTGGTCAATCAACGGAGCGGCCATCGCTTTTAACACTCTCGGGTGGACGTTGCTGGGCCCGGGGCCCATCAGGAAACGAGCTGTAGGATTCAGTTGGCTTTCTGCGGGCATAATCCCCTCCTGAATCATCAGGTTTAGCCGATTTCTTCGTCTATCCAAGCGAGCAGCTCTTTCAGGTCGTCAAGGGTAATATCGCCCATATGAGCAATTCGGAAGGTTTCTTCTTTTAGCTTGCCGTAGCCGTTTCCGAAAACAGTATTGTGCTTTTGTTGAATGGCATTGATTGTCTCAGCAACATTGAAACCTCTCGAATTTCTGACAGCGGTCAAGCTGTCCGAGGCATACTGTTCCTCACAGAACAGATTAAATTTTTCCTTTGCCCATGCCCTTACAAACTCAGCCATTTGCTTGTGACGTGCCCAGACGTTTTCCATGCCCTCTGCAACCAGTTTTTCGCACTGGTAGTTCAACGCCATAATATGCGGGATATTGGGCGTGGTCAGAGTCTGGTTTTTTTCTGCGGACTTCGCCCAAAGCTGAAAGTCAAAGTAGTAGCCTCGGTCGGAGACATTTTTGCTCTTTTCCATCGCACGATTGCTTACCGCGGCAACGGCCAGCCCCGGTGGAATCGCAAAGGCCTTCTGTACCGACGCAAATGTTACATCCCAGCCAAGCTCATCGAAATGCAAAGGCAAAGCTACCATCGCAGAGACTGAATCGACAAAAACCAGCACATCAGGATATTTTTCCTTCATCATTTTGCTGATTTCGTAAACCGGGTTTGTCAGACCGGTACTCGTTTCATTATAGACTAAAGTAACAGCGGCATATTTGCCGGTTGATAATTTTTCATCAATCATTTCAGGAGTGGTGGGTTTCCCCCAATCAACTTTCAACTCCTCGACCTTTCTGCCGCAGCTTTTAGCTACACTCGCCCATTTATCACTGAAAGCCCCGCAACAGGTACACAAAACGGTTTCATCAGAACCAACACAGTTTCGAATAGCCGCTTCCCAAATCCCTGAAGCACTGGACGTAGATAAAAAAACGTTCTGGTCGGTGAAAAGAACCTTCTTGAGCATATCGGTCGTCTGGCCCTGAAGTTGGGCATACTCTTTGCCCCGATGTCCAAGCGTCGGTCGAGCAAGCTGCTGAAGAACGTCTTCATTGACTTTTACAGGGCCTGGAATGAATAATCTTGGTGGGTTTCTCCAGTCTACCATATTCGGTTAACTCCTAAATAAAAAAACTACAATTTGTTAATAATCAAACCCGTATAAATTTTGGGGTAAAAGTACGTTGATTTCTGAGGCATTCTCTCGCCCTGGTCCGCTACCTCCTGTATCTGTTGGATTTTGGGTGGATTCATAAAGAAAGCCGCCTGTTTTTGGCCGGCATCAACTTCGGCAATCGATTCATCAATAGCGTTAGGTGTATCCTTAACATACTGTAGATTTTGACCTTCGGCCAATTTCTCCTCATCGATGCCCAAAAATTTTTCCAGAATCAATTTGTGCAGCACAGAAACATCGAGTGTTCTCCACGCCAAACTCATATTCGGCGAGACCAGGTCCATAGCATTTTTATCTTTCAGGACTGCTGCATAGAAGGCTCTGCCTCCGGCGTAAATACCGAACGCAGTTCTATGACCGTCGTACTCTGCCTTCATTCGAGCAAGCATTTTTTGCCTGGCATCGTTCTTGGTCTGGAGTGAAGTAAATCTAAATTCTATAATTTCGAAATTGTCTTTGAGTTCGACAATCAGCTTTTCCATATCGAAGTTGTCGAGGTTGCCGACAATGCGATGAGTGGCTAAAACTATTAGTCCCGCCTGATGAGTATTTGCAAAGGCAAGCATTTGATAAGCCGCTGCCGGATTAGCACTCTCTTTGGAGTAGCTCAAACCTGTTATATAACGATGGTGGCCGTCGGCTATAATACAGCTTTTATCATGCATCACTTTTTCGATTGTATCAATATCGGCTTTATAAGTTATGGCAAACAAACGATGCCGGACATCCTGCTCATCGACCAGGTCGATAAGCGATTGCCTGACGACAGTATCTTCGATTATCCTGTCTATTACTCTTTGCCGGTCTTCGTAGAGACAAAAAACCAGACCGAATTTTGCAGAAGTTGCCCTTTTGAGATTAAGCCTGTCAATTATAGGCTCATTGAGCGTTTGTTCATGAGGTCTGACTACTTTGCCGAATTCTTCGAGTTTGGCCAAAGAGATAAAGCTGAAGCGTTGAAATTTCTCACCACCCAGTTCAAAATCCTGGACGTAAGCATAGATAGTTTCGTCCGAATCCTGTTTTAAGACACCTTTTTCAATCCAGTTATTCAGATAGTTAGCTGCTCTTGTATATTGATTGTCGCTGCCATTATCAGAAGGTCTGGTTTGCCCTTTGATTATCCGAACAATGTTATACTCGCTTTTTTCGTAAAGTTTCTGCTGTTGGGCAGGGCTGATAACATCATAAGGTGGAGCAATACAACAGCCCACATCGCCAACCTTGTCTTTGACGAATCTAAATGCTTTGAAAGGCTTTACTTGCATAAAAACAAAAACCTGAAATCCTTTCTTATTTTTGTACTAATATTAAGCTTGGAATTCACTTATAATGATGCTCAAAAGCAACAAAAACAGAAATGCTACTAAAAGTACGATATATTGTCAAGTGCGCTCAGAATATATCAAAAAAGGTGAGGCTATGAAAGAAATAACGATGCTTCCGATTGGAGAGATTTATTCACCATATAAACAAAGCAGGGACATGCCTGTCCAGGGGATTTTTAAGGACGGTGTGGAGGCCTGGATTGAATTAAAGGCCGAATATGCCGACGGGTTGAAAGACCTGGACGGCTTCAGCCATGCGATAATACTGTACTACTTCCACAAGTCGCAAAAAGAAGAAATCGAGGGCCGCCCTTTTCTTGAAAAGGATAAGCACGGGATATTTGCCATTAGAAGCCCGCATCGGCCCAACCATATCGGGCTCTCAATTGTGAAAATTCAAAAAATAGATGCAAATAAAATATATTTTACACAAGTTGATATGCTGGACGGGACACCTGTTCTTGATATAAAACCTTATGTCAAATATTTTGACCACAGAGACGACATCAAATGCGGCTGGCTGGATAAACACTTTAAGAATGGTAATATTCCTGAGACCACTATATTAAAATGAAAAAATTTTATGATTGAATGAACACAGAAAATCTGATAATGAGTCCTGATTTTAGGGAAGTTCGCTTATGAAAACAAAAAACCGGACGCTTTTTGCTGCAACGGCAATAATTACAATGCTAACAAGCGGGATTTGCTTTGCCGTCGACGACAGCGATTTTCAATACTGGAGTTCGGTAAGCCTTTCTTTTGATATTCACAAAGACTGGAAAGCTATAGTTACCGAAGAACTCAGAATTGGAGAAAGTGCCGGAAACCTCTACCTCCACTACACAGATGTAGGTTTTGTGTACAGCGGCCTGGCAGACTGGCTCGATTTGGGCTTTGATTACAGGCAGGTATATGGGAAAGACAGCTCCGGCTCATGGATGGAAGAACATCGGATGCTACTTAATGCTACACTAAAAGGAAATTTTCTTGGTATTGATTTTACCGACAGGTCAAGATTCGAATATCGGGACAGGGACAATAAGGATGACGGCTGGCTGTATAGAAATAAGTTCACCCTGAAATTTCCTATGGAGCTGACAAGTCTTAAACTCAAGCCTTATATTGCCGATGAGGTGTTCTTTCTCGTCGACGAGGCCGATTACACAGCGAACAGGCTTTATGCCGGATTTTCCATTAAACTGGCGAAAAATTTAAAAGGTGATATTTTTTACATGTGGCAAACCACCAAGGTAAGCGGTATAGACATCGATATCAATGTGATTGGGACTAATTTGATATTTTCTTTTTAGCGTTCCTGTTTTTTCCATCGGCAACACATCAATTCAAATCGTATAGGCCTCTTTACTACCGAGCTTCTTTTCCTCCACCGCCAGAACTAACTTTCCCGTCTTGATAATTTTCCAGTTCCAGCTTCGCCTTATTCTCCGATTCTTCCCCGGTAGATTCTGAAAAAATCCATAACTGCAATAAGCTTTGTCGGTTCTATCGGGGAGTCTACTTTTTGGATTTTTTCTTCTCTGCAAGGTATTTATTTATGGCTGCGGCGGCGGTTCGGCCCTGCCCCATTGCCAAAATGACCGTTGCCGCCCCCAGCACAATGTCTCCACCGGCATAAACCCCTTCCAGCGAGGTCTTGCAGTTTTCATCGACGATAATATTGCCCCACTTGTTGAAGTCCATTTTAGGGGTGGTTTGGCGAATCAGCGGATTGGCAGTATTGCCGATTGCTATTATTACGGTATCGACATCAATTCTAAACTCCGAGCCTTCGATAGGCACGGGCCTGCGCCGGCCGGAATCATCGGGTTCGCCAAGGCGGTATTTAAGACATTCGATAGCAGTTACATGGCTGTTCGAATCGCCTATTATTCGTCTGGGGCTTTGCAGTATGTGAAATTCGATGCCCTCTTCTTTGGCGTGATGGACTTCCTCAATTCGAGCGGGCACTTCTTTTTCACTTCTGCGATAAACGAGATAGACCTTTTCAGCTCCGAGCCGGACGGCAGTTCTGGCCGAATCCATAGCAACGTTACCGCCGCCAACAACAGCGACTCTTTTCGAGTGTGCTATCGGGGTGTCGGCGCCTTTGCCGAAGTCATAGGCTTTCATAAGATTTGCCCGTGTAAGATATTCGTTGGCACTATATACGCCAACGAGAGATTCACCTTCGATACCCATAAATCTCGGCAGTCCCGCCCCGACGCCGACAAATACGGCATCGAAGCCGTCTTCGGTCATCAGCTGCTCTATTGTTCTTGTCCTGCCGACGATAAAGTTGCAGACGATTTTAACGCCCATTTTTTTCAGGACATCGATTTCCTCCTGAACGATAGCTTTTGGCAGCCTGAACTCCGGGATTCCGTAAACCATCACCCCGCCGGGCTTATGGAAGGCCTCGAATATAGTAACATCGTGGCCTGCTCTTCTGGTATCGGCGGCGGCGACTATGCCGCCCGGGCCGGAACCGATTATGGCAACTTTCATCCCTGTTTCCTGCGCTACGGCTGGGACACTGTCGCTATTTTCGTCGAGGTCGGCGACAAATCTCTCGAGTCGGCCTACTGAAACCGCCTTTTGGGTGTCTTTGAATTTCAGGCCAATAGTGCATTGCTGCTGGCATTGAACCTCCTGTGGACATACTCGGCCGCAAACGGCGGGCAGAAGTGAATTTTCCTTAATTATTGCTAAAGCCTGGCTGAAATTGCCGGCTGCAATCTCAGCGATAATCTCCTTTATCTTTATTTCCACAGGACAGCCTTTGACACAGGGCGTATTTTTGCATCCTAAACAGCGCATCGCTTCCAGCCGGGCCTGAGTTTCGGTATAACCGGTCGCCACTTCGCTGACATTATTTCTTCTTTTGACAGGATCCTGCGAGGGCATATCCTGAGGGGGTATTTCGTATCTATCGGCGGGTTTTAGCGTGCCGGCTTTTTGCTTTTCTAAAAGCTGGTGCAGAAGTTTTTTTCTTTCTTCTTCAGTCATAAGAAAAATTAATAGAAAATAATCGAACTAATCATTGAGGCCTATATTGCATTTGTGTTTTTTATATTTTTCAAAGGCTTTCTGTTCATGGTGTTTATAAGCGTCGAGCCTTTTCATCATCAGGTCGAAATTAACCTTATGGCCGTCAAACTCCGGGCCGTCAACGCATACGAATTGCGGCTTTCCGTCGATTTCAACGCGGCAGCCGCCGCACATACCGGTGCCGTCAACCATAATGGTGTTTAGCGATACCTGGGTGGGCACGTTAAACTGCTTTGTGACCTCGCAGCAAAATTTCATCATAACAGCTGGGCCAATTACAAAGGCCTGCTCCGGCTTCGGGCTGCGCCGACAAACTTCTTTTAGCGGTTCGGTAACGAGGGCCTTTCGGCCGTAAGAGCCGTCATCGGTGGTGATTATCAGTTCATCGGAAATTCTGGAGAACTCATCTTCAAGGATAAGTAACTCTTTGTTTCTTGCTCCAATGATGCTGATTATTTTACAGCCGGCTTCTTTAAGCGCCTTTGTGATAGGTAATAATGGGGCGTTGCCGATTCCGCCTCCGACACAGACGACGGCGCCGAAATTTTCTATATGGGTGGGTTTGCCCAGCGGGCCGACGACATTGGCGATTTCTTCACCTGCCTTCAAGTCGGCCATTTCAGCGGTGGTTTTGCCTACGCGCTGCCAAATCAGGGTGAGGGTGCCCTTTTCAGGGTTGGCACCGGCGATCGTGAGCGGGATGCGTTCGCTATACTCATTATTTAAGCTTATAATGACAAACTGCCCCGGCTTTCTGGCACTGGCAATAAGTGGGGCCTCGATTTCGGCGGTGAAAACGTTGTCTGAAAGTTGTTTTATAGATACGATTTTATGCGGCACCGTTCTATTTCCTTCATATCAAAACAACTAAAAAATGCTATTTTCGCACATAACTGCTTTGGTGTCAAAGTTTTTAAACCGTCAAAATATAAAGGGGGTGCATCTGTAGTTTGTAGGTAGATTTTTTATGCAGCCAGGGGCTTTTTTGCCCATAATTGCTCCCATCTATCATTCAGCCAGGTAACCCGCAAAGCTAATGTTGCAGAGGAACCTGTTCTGCTCCATGTCATGCCGGATTGTTTTAGTCGTTTGCCAACCACATTTTTGCATGCTGCCTCTACCGCACCGGAGCCTATATCATAACCTTTTTCACGAAAAACATCGTAACGCATTTGTTCTTCGTTATTCGAAACATACCGAATCAACGTATTTACTGCTTGGTGTTTAGAACCTCTATACTTCTTGCGTTGCTCTTTTAGGTCGTCAAGTAACTTCTTTGTCCAGCCATCCCACAGTTCGTACAATGATAATAGGCTCTCTTAACGGTTATCCAGCCGAAAATAGTGTGAATATTGCGTTTGCGGTGTTGCACAAACTTCATCGGATTTCCACATTGGCAGGCTATAGAACTGCCTTGATAGCCGTTGGGTTTACGGTTAACAAGCCGCTGTAGCAGTCCTTTTCCCAATGATGCCATCAATTCTTTAACTGCACTTTCCATTTTTCCCAAATCGTTTGTAAAATTTTCGACTTCCTGCTCGATTAAGCCTTCAAGCTCTGATAAAATCCGTTCATTCATTTTTTGCCCTCCAATAGCAAAGTAACATTTTTTTCCATTACTTTATATATCGGAGGGCTATTTTTACCTACAAACTACAGATGCACCCATATAAAGGCTTAAGGAAACGGCCCCCGAGTTAAGCGGGTTATTTGGTGTTAGTTGATTGAACCGGCTGGGGCGTAAATTTGAGCGCCGCCGAATTAATACAGTATCGAAGTCCGGTTGGTTGTGGGCCATCATTGAATACATGGCCGAGATGAGCATCACATCTGCTGCACACAACCTCGGTGCGTTTCATAAAAAGGCTGTTATCGGGAACTTCTTTAATATTCTTTGCCGATACCGGAGCGCAAAAGCTTGGCCAGCCGCTACCAGAGTCAAACTTGGTTTCTGAATTGAATAATTCATTACCACAGCAGATGCAGTGATATAATCCGTTTTCTTTGAGGTCGTAATATTTGCCGGTGAAGGCCGGTTCTGTGGCTTTTTTGCGAGTAACCTTGTATTGCTTCGGCGTAAGCAGTTTTTTCCACTCGCTATCGGTCTTTATAACTGTTTGAGTTGTTGCGGGTTCGTTGTTATCCGAGGGGGCAACGGCACAAGAGACGCGGCCGTGTTTTTCCAAATAACGCTGATGATATTCTTCGGCCCTGTAGAAGGTCGAGGCTGGTATAATCTCTGTCACGATTGGTCTTTTGAATTTGCCCGACTGGGTGAGCTTTATCTTTGATTCTTCGGCGGCGGACCGTTGCTGCTGGTTATGATAGAAAATCGCAGAGCGATACTGTGAGCCGATATCCGGGCCCTGGCGGTTAACGGTGGTGGGGTCGTGGATATCCCAGAAGAGCCGCAAAAGCTGCTGGAAAGAGACTTTTGCGGGGTCATAGAGTATCTGGACGGCTTCTGCATGGCCAGTTTTATCCGAGCAAACCGCTCTATAAGTGGGATTTTTCGTATAGCCGCCAGTGTATCCGACAGATGTTGATACTACGCCCGGAACCTGCCTAAATGCAGCTTCCACCCCCCAGAAACAGCCCGCAGCAAACGCGGCTGTCTCAAGGTCAGTGTTTTGAACCTGTAAATCGCTCATATTTTCAGCCTGTTCTTTTTTCATAGCCCCACCGATTAAAATTCCAGCGCAAACAACCACCAAAACCAGAGGAATTATCACAAAATTACCAGTTAAACGTTTCATATTATCTCCATGTAAGCCTATAAAAACCTACGTCAGGTGCAATTTTCTGTTCGTCCAAGCGGATGGGTCGGCAGCAAGTATAAAGGCGGAGAGAAATTTGGCCCAGAGCCTTTCGGACACAGCCTTTATTATTACCTTTAGTATCGAACTTTTCAATATACGGGTCAAGCGCCAGCAAAAGTAGCGAAATTGGGTTTGATTGGGTTTGATTTTGGGTCAAAAATGGGGGTGGTTGGCGAAAAATCGCTCTCAAAAGGGCTAAAAAGCGTAAAAGGGGAGAATAATTTGACCAAAAAGATGTATTTTTGTGTGTAAAGTTGTGTTTTTGTGTGTTGGGGGTTTTAAGGCACCCTTGTATATTGGAATACGGGCCATATACTGACGACTGTAGAGTTCAAGCG
>CAZIKS010000049.1:0-19021 GCA_964539795.1 uncultured Pirellulales bacterium | reverse complement strand
GTATAGAACTTGAAGCGATTGATATAGGTGTTAATGCATGGCAAATCGGGGGACTGAATTGTATGCGGCAGCTTCGTGATATGGCAACGGAGTTATGCAGAAAAAAGAAGCAAGACCCGATGCTTATCGATTACGTCTCGACGTGGTGGGACGGCATCGGCCAGTGGCAAAAGCCATCGCTTGGTTAGCTAATTTTAATCAAGCATATCGGCCGGCAGATAACATCCTAAATTTCAGACAGAGGCAAGGGTGGATAAGACAAAAGTTTTTTCAGTAACGGTGCTTTTTTTATTTCTTTGTTCGACTTCGAATGCACTTAACCTCATCTACGTTGATATTAACGGGCCGAACGACCCCGGCACAGGAAGTTTTGAAGACCCGTACCACAGAATCCAAGCTGCAATTGACAACGCCAACGACGGTAATATTATCGAGATACGTCCCGGGCTTTATACAGGAGCGGGTAATTATGACCTCGACCCAAACGGGGCAGCTATTACCATTCGCAGCACAGAGCCTAATGACTCCAATGTTACAGGAAATACCATCATTGACGCAAACAAGGCAGGCCGTGGTTTCTATATTCACAGCGGTGAAGATGCAAACTTTGTTGTTGCTGGGCTTACGCTTCGAAACTGCGCCACGAGCGTTTCGGGGGGAGGTATTTATTGCTACAACAGCAGTCCAACAATAAAGATGTGTGTAATAATAAATAATGAAGCCGAGGGCAGCGGCGGAGGTATTTACTACTCAAAAAGCAAAGCGGCTATAATCAATTGCATAATAGCGGGAAACGAGGCATCATTTGGCGGAGGAATAAGGTGCTCTTTAGGCAGTGACATTGAAGTTGCCAACTGTACCATCGTAAAAAATTCAGCAAGTCCGGAATGGGGAGGAGATGGTATATATTGCTCCTCAAGCAGCAGCCCGAACATTGTAAACAGCATTATCCGGTCCAACGGTTCGGAGCAAATCTACGCCGGCGATGGCAGCCCAATAATTACATACAGTAATATTGAAGATGGATGGGCAGGGACAGGTAATATAGATACAGACCCGTGTTTTGCATTATTTGATTTAAGTGGAGACCCTAATATGTGGGATTTTCACCTTCAAAGCGCTTACGGGCGATGGGATTCAAATGGTCAAATCTGGGTGTATGACGGGAACACAAGTCCGTGTATTGATGCAGGAGACCCGAATTCGGATTGGAGTGATGAAGCGTGGCCAAACGGCAAACGGATAAATATGGGCGCTTATGGTGGGACTTACGAAGCAAGCAAAAATGGTAATGCGGCTGATTTTAATGTTGACGGTACGGTCCATTTCGGTGACTTCGGGCAGTTTGCAAAAGAATGGATGCTTGAACAGAAGTGCATTGAGGATTTGAATGGAAACGGAGTTGTGGAGCACTCCGACCTCGATATATTTGCCAATAATTGGCTGTGGCAAAAGGAATAGGAAATTTTCCCACACAAAGAAATGGGCAGGAGAAATTCTCCTGCCCCTAATTTATATTACCACCCTTGCAATAACATTGCATCAGATGCATTCCATGTTAAATTAGTTGTCCTGCAGCTTTATAGTGCTCGCCGTCTTCGCATCCAGCCGACAAAGACCACACCAATGCTACCGAGCAGGACTGCTCCGGGAGCAGGGATATAAGTGGCATCGTGCGAACCGGGAGAAATATCCCAAGTAGCTTTAAGCACTTGCCCGTTGTAAGTTTCTTCGTATCCATAGGCGTCAAAGTGCACCCAACTGAAACCACTTACGGAAACCTCAAAAACCTTTTCCTCACCTAAACTATTGTCAGTGAGTGGGATTGGTGGGGGTACGTAGTCAGGGTCGTTGGTATCGGCATTATAGTTATGGATTTCTCCCACAGGGTCGAAATCGCCCACCCCATAAATCAGAAAGTCGGAAACACCTTCTTTGAATGGATAGTGGTTGTTGAAGTTTACACCCTCAGGCAGAAAACCTTTATCACTGTAGCCATCAATTCCCAAGACGTTCGTCAGAAGGTCTATATCAGCATCGGCGTTCGGGTTATAGTAGCCATCCACATTCGGCACCGGCGGCTTGTCTGTGAGCAATGTGGCACCGCTGATCGAAATAGTTCCGGTTTCACCCTGCGGCACAGAAATTGCGAGCGTAACTTCCGTCAGACTTTGTGTATTGGCGCTATAAGCACCTACAACAACCAAGTTAAAAGAGGAATCGTCTATAAACCAGGTATCCTGGTCACCGTTGTAGTCACCTGCCCATGCGCCCTCAATGTAAGTCTGAAAAGTAGGCACCGCAAGCAATGATTGACTTAACAACAACGCAATAACAATAACAAAACTAACTGAAACGTTTAATACTTTCATCTCTAATACTCCACTTAACTAAGGATGAAAAAGCCCTGCAGCGCAAAGGCATTTTCCTCCCATCCCGTTATAAAAACAAATTTCTAAAAACAATAAAAAAGTTACAGCGTTCTTCTCCTTCTCAACCAGCCGACAAAGACCACACCAATGCTACCGAGCAAGACAGCGCCCGGGGCAGGTATGTGAGCGACGCCTCCCTGTGAGATGTATCCTGAGAGTACGCCGCTTACGGTGAAATCAACATCCTGGCCATTGGCAACTACTTCAAGATTATCGAAGAGAGTGTCAAAAGTGCTACCAGTAAAATACAAGTCGACAAACAGACCTTCTAATGAACCAGCCTCGATAAAGCTGTCAATTACACCAGAGTAGCCCTCCGTTCCATCGATGTTTGTCAGGTCGCTTTCTTCGATATAGAAGGCTGAAAAACCCGCACCGATTTTCATTAGCGAGTCAGGACCTAAGTCGGCTGTCATTACTTCCTGGCTTGCTGCATCGTCGGTAATAGTGAGTTGTGAAACGGGAGTAAGAGTACCCACGACAAAACCCCCACTTATACCGATGTCAGATAGTGTCATGTCCGGCAGACCAATGAAGTCATTAATCACATTATCACCTGCAGGGTCGGTTAAAGTCACATAAATGTTGTCGAAACTCATAACATAAGTTCCAACTTCACCAGTAAGAGTCCATGAGGTAGCGCCAGTAACCGTATCGAAATACAAAGAAGGCCCTGCCAGAGCGGTGTGACTCCAAAAAGCGGCCAGAACACATATAAAAAGCAGCTTTTTCATAATTATTATCCTTAAAAATCCTTACTTATTATCCTTAAATTTATTTCTGACAAACAAAGCCAGAGTACTCACCAAAACAATTCAAACCTGAAGAGAGTTTGAAAAAAACACTTTCAAAGTTTGAAAAAGACTTTTCAAGCGGATCGAGGAGGTCCACGGGCAAGCTGTTCAAAAATAAATGCAGGTGAGAAACAAACAAGCTGCTCGGCTTTCAAAGTCAAGCATTTAAATAGTGAATTCAATCTATATTTTTCATGTATGATTGCAGATATATAGGGAAGCGTATTTTGGTGTGAATAAGCACAGACTTTGACAAATATTTTCCGGCAGCCGGTCAGTGCATTTGCCTGCCCTGGTCGCGTTATTGTTGAAACGCTCTTTGCCTTCGGTATTCCAGCCAGATGATGGAGCAGGCCTATGTATTGTGTACCATCGACATCGCTGCGCAACCGGTGAGAATTTTCAGTGAAATATAAGCAGGCAAGCTGTGCAAAAGGTTTTTGGTATATATGATTTCTGCAGCTTAGTCGCAGAAACCATTGAGGAAGAGTTTGAATTCCCGTGTGCCCCACCGACAATATACCGGTCAAAGCCACCAGCCAAAGTCTGCGGTCCCTAACCAAAGAAACACAGAGGAAACCAAACATGACCATTAGTATAGCCGTCGGTACAGCGGGCAAGGGTTTTACATAATTCAGATGGGCATCGCTCAAAGCAACAGAGCCTGCCGGGGGCTGCAGAAATTCAGCGCCCAGATTGGCAAGTTCAGCATTGCGTTTAGAGAAAGGCTTGTTGATAATGCAGGAAATTGCATCCTTATTATCGAGCATCGTGTGTATGGACGGTGTAATAAAATTTTCTGTCCTTACCGTAGGGGAACCACTTGCAGATGCAGCTACTAACAGCAATATCAGTACCCAGAAGGATTTATTCCTCTGCAAAATCATCATTTACCCTTCTTGCTCACAAGTCATACAATTTGTGGGCACAGAAGATAAACTTCTGCCTTCATCAAACTCTTGGTTTTTGCCGGTAAGTACAAATTCCGGCATTTTTGGCAGGATCCCTCCCTTGCCAATTACTACTAATAGTATAGACTCTTTGTGATAAGTCAAGAAAAAAATGCTAAAAAATTTAAAAAAATTGAATATTTTACTTTTTTTCAAGCATTCCAATAAGAAAACATTATCTACTACTAATTGATTAACCTAAAAGTGGTAATGAAATAATCCATACTTTTTTTTAATCAGTTATGATGAAAATATAAGAACAGAAGATATAAAAAGAATTCATAAGCAATCAGAAGCTATTGTGTTTGTTTTTCTTCCTTATGTACTTGCTCTAAAGAAAGTGGTTTTTTTACAGGTTTTTCTATTCCAATAACAGGAATAGGAGGAGTAATACCAGAGATGGCAGAGAATTTAGTGGCCACGTGGAGAAACTTCAGGAGCATTGCAATTTTATTTTTAGCGCGGATTCTCCGGTAAATATTTCGTAAATGAGTTTTTGCGGTGCCCGGCTTTATTTTCAAAACCTTTGCTATCTCAGCATTGCTGAAACCCTGACAAACAAGTTTAGCAACCTGAATCTCTCTTGGGCTCAGATGGTAGCGTCTCTGAATGTAAGACCAATGGTTTTCATCAAGCAGAGCCACTCGTGGCGACTGGAAAATAAATTCCTCAGCCTTAACATCCTTCTCATTTTCTGAGTGTTGTGGATGAAGCATTGTTAAACTCCTACTGTTGTTAAAGTCTTAAATTGTTAAACGCCTTGTGATAACTCTTCAAGCAGCCTCTGTACTTCGGTAAAATCTTCTGCAGACAAGTTTCCAATCTCATTATTCAAATCCAAAGTTTTCTTTAAGCTTTCAATAGCTTCATCTTTTTGGCCAAGGCTCATTAAGGCCCTTCCCAAGTGAAAATACGAAGCTACAACAGACGGCGCTCTTGCAGGGTACAAATTTAGGCACTGAGTGAAATCGCGAATTGCTTTGTCATATTCACCCAACCGGTAATATATAACACCTCTTGTGTCGATAAGGTCAACATAATCCGGAGTCTTTTGCAGTCCCTGACGGACAAGCTGAAGCGCCTGCTGATATTGTCCCTGCTCTTCACAGAGTATCCATCCCAGATTATTAATGGCGATTACATTATCAGGTTGAAGGGTAAGAATTTTCCGGTAGAGTGTAGCTGATTCTGCAGAACGTCCGGTCGTTTGCAGCAGCACCGCAAGGGTATTCATTGCCGGGAGAGAATCAGGGTTGCGGTCCAGAATTTTGAGGAGTAAGCCTTCGGCTGTTTTTTTAGCCTGAACGCTTTGACAAGTTGCCAAGTCATTAGCAATCTTATTAGGTGTATGAATATCCTCCGGGTGTTTTTGATACCAATCCACGGCCTTTGTTCTTAATTGGTCCCAGAGTTCGTCTTCCTTTAGCAGTTCAATCTGCGCCAATAACGGAGCAGGGTCATCAGAAACAGAACTACATAGTGAATCAAAAGCCTCCTGAGCTTCTCGTTTGTCTCCATTTTTAGACAAAGCTACTGCTATAGCGATATTCACTTTTCGCTCGTCAAGAGTACCACTACAAGAGAGGAGCTGTTTTTTGAGAAGATTTACAGCTTTTTTAGGTTCACCTGCCTTATTATATGTTTCAGCAAGAAGTACCGCAACATCAGCATTGTTCGGGTCAAGTTCCCACAGTGCCTTTAGTGTTGGAATCGCCACGGCCGGAGACCTTGCAGCTTCGGCCCTGGCTTTTAACAAAAGTAAGGATTTATGATTACGTCGCTGTACCAAGCCTCTCAGCGCAATATCTATGGCTTTTCCAAGCTGTCCCTGGCTGAGGGAAATTCCTCCCAACAATACCCAAGCTTCAACAGTTTTAGGGTGTTCTTGCGTTATCTTTTGAAGAATCTGCTCAGCATTTTCAATTGCGGGAGCCGTTCCTTCGGCGAGCAGCGAACGTGCTCTGAACAAACGCAAATCAATATCTTCAGGATTCAATTTTAGAGCTTCGTCAAGAATGTTCCTTCCCTGACCGACCAAGTGAGGATTGTCCGATGATAAAAACAACGAAATGGCACGTTTTTGGGTTAATAGGCTGTCAGGGGCAAGTGATAGCGCCTGTTGTATGTCGGCTACGGCGTTATCCTTCCGGCCTATTGAAAGGTAAAAGTTACTACAGGCCACCCATGCTTCGACATTGTCCGGCTCGATAGTTACAGCATGTTCAAAGTCCTCTATTGCTCTATCCGTCTGTCCCAATGAAGCAAATGTTTTAGCACGAATAATATAAGCTAATGCATTGTCAAGCCTGTCTATTATTTCATTACAAAGTATTAACGCCTCCTCCGGTCTGTTCTGGTGAATACTCAACTGGATTTGCGCAATAGTTATCGGCATTGAATTTGGTTCCCGAATTTTTAATTCTCTCAGCAACCGTTCTGCCTCTGTAAACTTATTTTGTCTCATCCTGAGCATCGCAAGAGTTAGACGCATAGATGTGTTGTTTGGGTCATCAACCAACAATTTCTCCAAAATATCGCCAGCTGAGTTCAATTCGCCACGTCGAAGATGGCTTTTCAATTCCAATTTTTCAAGGTCTGGGTGGAACAGATTTTCATCAGTCAGGCGGTGAAGAACTTCGTCCGCCCTGTCGTATTCATTTGCTCTGTAAAGAGCAGTAAGAACAGGAACGACTATGCGAACATCCCACTGCGAGCGGTTCAACGCTTCATCATAAGTTGAAATGGCAAGCTGCAATTGCCCCGCCTTTTCGTAAGTTTTGGCCAGAAGCATTCGACTGGTCTGGTCATCCGGATTGGCCAGCAAATTCTCTTTAAGAATTGAAACAATCTGTGGATATGAGCTTTCAAAATCGTCCTCTGCGAGCCAAATTTTAGCCTGCTCAAACCGCCACTGCCAGCCTTTTTCACCCTCCAGAAACTTAATCTCGTTAACGAGCCGCTGTGCCTTTTCCGGGTTTTTTACAACCTGTTCACATTTTAAGAGCCGCCGTTTAATAGAAACTTCATTTGGTAGTTTTTCTACAAGCAAGGTAAGCAATTCACAGGCTTCCTGTCTTCTGCCCCACCTGTCATACAAATCAGCTAAAAGAAATGATAATTTTCTCAATTGAAGAGGCTGTTCAATACGCGCTAAAGCATCTTTAATAATACCTTCGCATTTTTCCCGCTTATTCTGCTGGTCCAACAAAAAAGCAAGATATTCGACAGGCTCAGAAAAGTTCGGAAATTTTTCTATGATATCTTGTAACTTCATTTCCACATTATCTATCTTGTCTGTGGCACGCAACAGCTCAATTTCGGCCATTGCAACTTTTATCTGTGAGGGATGAGCTTCCTTTAATTCAGTTAGTAACGCTTCAGCCCCGACAAAATTACTCCGTTGAATCTCAAGCTGAAACTGCAAAAGCTTTACACCAAGGGCCGCATTAGTGGTATTTTGCATTTTAGTCAAGTGGTCTTCTATGTTCTGCCAGAGCGGTGAATCTTTGTCTGTTTGTTTTTCTGCAAGCAGTTGTATTTGGGCTTGTTTATGCAGCAAAGCTGCCTCAGTACTATCAGGAGAAATTTGCATTGCAATACGAGCCTGTTCTGCTGTTTCAGTCCAGTTTCCGGTCTTAGCCAACAATCTTGCAAGAGCTAAACGTCCCTCGAAGAAATCAGGTCGTTCAGAAACAAGGTTTTCTAACTGACGCAGCGCCGATTGTCCGTCACCTAAACGATATAGAACCGATGCCATAGCCAATTGAATTTGCGGAGAATTGTAACCCAATTGAATAGCCCGGCGCCAGTGCTTAACCGCTTCATAACCATGGCCTTTCCTATCGGCGAGAAGACCTTCCAAGAATGCAATTGTTGCAGGGGCAATATCCTTTTGACGCAGCCTGGAGATACATTCACCAGCGTGGTCAAGGTCATCACATTTAATATATAGTTCGGCAGCAGTAGGCATAAAATCCCAAGGTTGAGAGGCAAGCTTGTTTAATCCGGTTTCAGCCACTTTTAGCATTATAGGTTTTGAATTTGACTTCAATGCAAGCTGGGCCCAGGTTTGCCAAAGGGTTTGGTTGGCCGGTTCGGAAAGCTGAATAGCATCAAGGTGCTTTTGTGCTTTGTCCAATTCATTTGCATTAATAAATTGTTCAGCAAGTCGTAATCTTGTAGCTGTATCAGATAAATCCTTTTGTTCTGCTTTCGCTAAATCAGCCAATGCTTCGGCTCTATGGTTATGCCTTAAATGATATGCCGCCCGAATAATGTAAGCCTCTGCTGTGGACGGGTTGTTCTTCACGGCTTCATCGAACCAATATTGAGGAACTTGCGGGAAATCTTCAGGACGCTGGTCAATGAGCCTGCCTAATGTCTCATAAGCTAATATTTGGTCGGGATGTTCCTCAATAATACTTCTCAATTCACTTGCTGCTTCTTTAAATTTTCTCTGATTGGCAAAAGCAATTGCTAACATTCTCCGTATTTTTGGTGACCGGTTTGCCTCAAGTGCGCGGTTGGCAATTAACTCGGCTTCTCCGGGCATACCCATTGTTAAATAAATTCCTGTAAGCTGGTTAGCGGCTTTGGAATTGCTTTTTTCTATTCTCAAAACAGTTCGATAGGCCATCATAGCCTGCTGAACATTGTTGCGATTGAGAGGCCTGATGTTAAGCTGCGCATCAGCATATTTAAGAAGCACCGAAACATCACTCGGTTCAACAGCAAGATATCTGCCCAAATTTTTTGCCGCTTGTTCCCATTTATGTTCGTTATACGCGCTAATACCAAGGGCAAGGCCGCTATTAGCTCTGCGGTTTCTGCGCCACTGACGTAGTGTGAAAGCGGTTACGATTAAAACAGCAAAGCCTATTAGCAAAACAATTGCCAATTTCCTGTTAATGTATCTTCTCTTCATTGCCCATCCTTTCTAATTTACACAGTGAATTTTTAGAACTGCCCGATGAAATTGCCGACCATTTTTTTTAGAGTTTTCCAACTTATCCACAAATCCATCCTTAGTGAGAGGTTTCTAACATATTTTGTATCGTAATGTATCCATTCCTGAAAGTCCTTCATCGGCTGGCGTGTTCTGCAGATCTGCCAAAGACCGGTTATACCCGGTCGAACGGAAAGTCGAGCATCCCGCCAAGATGGACACATAGTATTTTCGCTTTCAGGAGAAGGCCTTGGACCAACAACACTCATCTGTCCGGCGAGCACATTAAGAAACTGGGGTATTTCGTCGATGTATGTGTCTCGCAAAAACTTGCCGACAACACTAAGTCTCGGGTCATCGGTCATTTTGAATTGCGGGCCATCGGCCTGATTTAAGACTCTTAATTTATCCTGTATCTTATCAGCACCAAATAGCATAGTCCTAAACTTGAGGCAGTTGAATACTCTGCCATGTAGTCCCTGTCGAGAGTCTTTGAAGAATACAGGTCCGGGAGAAGTTAGTTTTATAACAATGGCGATTATCGGAAAGACAGGTGCAAAAAGGACCAGTACAGTTATGGCTGTAACAATATCGACAATTCTTTTAAAGCACCCAGCATAGGAGAATTTCGGCCAGGTTCGGAAATTGTTTGTATAGAAATTTTTTTGGAAAGCTGCACCAATTACTTTTGTTGTTATTCGTCTTGTTTTAATCCGATTGGTCTGTTTTTGAGGGTGTCGCGAGCTAATAAGAACTCTGTTCTGGAGAAGATAATTGCGAGGCACCGAAACACCAGTACCAAGGATTGAGGCCCTGACAACAACTCCCTTTTCAATTCTAACATCGTTACCAATGATAGTTGGTCCTATTATAATTGCATTTTGACCGATATTAACATTTTTCCCAAACAATATTTTCCCAAATAATCTGACGCTGTCAGATACATTGACGGTATCAGCGCCCAGGATTTTGTTTCGAGAGTTATTTTTTGCATAATTACTCTTCGTTTGAGAAGACTTGAATCCGGCATAAACAAAGCCCAGCAAACCTTCCTCCGTGTCTAAATCCAAGACAGAGCCTCCAATGCTGATTGCTCGCAAGGTCAAGTCGTATGAGTAGCAAATTTTTAAAAAATCAGAAAAAGCCTGCGGCAAAGTATGGTCAGCCAAAACTCGGTCTAAGATATCAGTTTTAATAAAAATATGATGAGGCCAATTAAGAGGGAAAGGTACAAGTCGAGAGGAATCGGAATACAGCCGACGAAAACCGGCAACTTTGCTATCAGATGTGAAGAGCAATTTTTCACAATACGGCAGTAATCGTGGCTCGACATTAACAGCCAGCACATCTGCCGGGATATCGGCCAAGACCTTGTAAAGCAAATCATTATTAATTTGTGTAGCAAATCGTCCATTGGAAATCACGAACCAGCAGTTTCGTTTCATTAGTTGTAGATGGTTATAGGAAAGCGGAATATATTTATCGTAACGCTCTATCTCAGGTAAGGTCGTTGAAGATTCAACATCCCATTTTCGTGGAATGGCGAGTAGAATGTTCCCATCGCCGTTCAACTGTAAATTTTTGTTCAACCCATCGAAAATAACACTCGCAACAGGCTCATTCGAGACAGCAAATCGAAGCAGGCCTTTATCTGCACCGGTTTCAGAGCTGTTGTTTTTATGCATTATAATTAGTTTCATTGTTAGGTTACGCACTAATGTTTGTTTGCTAATTTTCAGCAGGTCAATTTATCTCAAGAGCTGGAATGGTTGGTATCATCCCGGGTCTCCTGCATAGGAAGGAGTAGTCTGGGGTCAGTTTTTCTGGGTTTTCTTTTTCTTTGGCCATCTCTTGAATAGTAATTATATCCATAACGATAGTAACCATGACCAACTCGGACATTACTCAGAACTGTTCCCAAGACGCTAACATCTATCTGGGCGAGTTTATCCTTTGCTTCCTTAAGATCGGGTGCGGTCGTATGACCTGCGAAACTTGCCAATACAACCGCGTCTGCAATTCTGGCCCAGAGCAGTGCATCTGGAAAGGCCAGTACGGGAGGTGTATCAATAATAACATGGTCATAGTTTCGACTGACCATATTTATATTCTGAACTGCTTGTGGTGAAGCTAATAATTCGCAGGCATCGGCTGCATCACAAGAATCAGGTACAAGCACATCAATACCTGCTGAAGGCACAGAATGAACAGCCTTTTCAAACTTTTGTCCGAGAAATACTTCCAGCAAACCTCTCAAGCCCTTCGGCAGTTTCAACAGATGCGCAACATCAGGTTTTCTCAAGTCACCATCTATCAGCAGAACTTTCTTTCCCGTCCTGGCCATACTTGTGGCCAAGTTGATAGCAAAGGTAGTTTTGCCATCCTGAACTCCCGGGCTTGTAACAACCAACTTTTTTGGGATTTTTCCACCATCAAGTAATCCCAAATTGGCACGAATAGTCTGATAGTCTTCAGCAACTTGTTGTAAGAAAAGAGCTTTTTTGGCGGTGTGCGAAGTGGTGGTAGTTCCAATTATCCGGATACCAATGCGCCTGGTCACATCATCGGGTGTACGCAAACTCAAGTCCGCCCTGTCCCTGAATAAAGCCAAAAGCATTCCGAAAGCCGTTGCGCCGAACATAAGAGCGATTGTATATTTGATACGTTTATCCCGGACAGAAGCAATGTCAGCATTATAAGCAACAGAAACCCTTGCCGGACGCTTTCGTTCCATTTCCAATTCCTTTATACGCCGGCGGACTGTATCATATATTTCCTTGTCCAAGTCTAATTGATACTGCAAATCCTGAATTGTCAACTGTTTACGGCCAAGCCCTATGGTTTCATTATCTTCTTTAGCGAGTATTTCTCGAAGACGTGTTTCATATGCAGCGGTCTGTTCTAACTCGGCCTGTGCGTTAACAAGCTTTTGATTGCCAGCTTTTACAAGTTCACTTGCTATCAAATCATCGAACGTTTGGCTCGCTTCCTGCTTTCGCTCCTCAAGACGTGCTCTCAACGCCTGTAGCAGTTCATCTCTGCGTTTAAGTTCCGGATTTGTTGGGGCTAAACTCTGCCTGGCAACGATGAATTCCTGGTCTAATTGAGCGATATTTTCGGTCAAAACCTGTAGAGTTGGGTCATTATTTATATACTCCTGGCGCATTCTCATCAATTGTTCAGGCGCAATAGCCTCCTCATTGGCCTGTTGGAGTAATTGTACCTGAGCTTCGAGGTTAATTCTACGTGCTTCTATCCTTGTGAGTTCAGCCAACAGGCTCGCAACACGCTGCAGCATCATATCCTGCCGGCCATCCAAGGCTACAGTTCCATATTCTTGCGCTAATTGAGTTATTGTTTGACGCTGTCTTTGTAATTTTTCGGCGAGAACCTTACGTTCATTCTCAAGAACGGTGAGGTTACGGTCCTGGCCCTGGGTGGAACTGGAAACCTCAACGGCCATATAGGCCCGGATAAAAGCGTCCACAATCTGCTGCGCTTCCTGCGGGTTTGTGCTTTTCATAGTTACTCTTATAAACTCTCTTTGACGGTCAGAGATAGCAGTAATGACCCCAGTGGATATTGCCCGTCTTAACATGTCTACCGGCTCAGATTTTGTTTTTGTGTTCTTTACAGTCTGTTTCAATTTTGTAACAAAGCCAGCCGGCTTACTTTCAAAGAAAACCAAGTTTTTACCTACTAAATCATCTTCCACCCTTTGCACCACTTGACTACTGGTGATCATTTCCGCCTCAGTATTCATAAAGCTTTGGTAATTTGATATTTCCCCTCTGTCTGCTTCGCCTGTGATGATGTTTGTTAGAATAGGGGCAACTCTTATAGCACCAGTTACCTCATAGAGCGGTTCGATGAAGAACCATATTGCCGGTATTCCAATCACGAGCATTATGAAAACTACCACCAGTACAATGTACCAACGGCGAAGTATAGCAATAATCAAGCTGGAGGCGGTTTGAGGGTCCGATTCGGACGGCATTTCAAAACTAAGAGGTCTTTGTTCAATTACCTGCCCCTCATATTTTTCTAAATCATTCATTTCTGCTCCTCTTTCATTTATATATTATTAACATTAATCAACATTTTTGCCGTTCAATTATTACTGCTTCTTTTTTCATCGGAAGCGTGGTAAGTGTTGTTAAAAGCCAAAGTTCAGCAACTACTGCTACAAGGGCCAACGGCATCATTGCATATCCACCAAAGTTGTGGAAAATTTTCTCCCAATATTCACCGTTGAGCACAGTAAAGGCAACCGCTGTGAGTGTTAACCTCACAGAGTTGCAAAATAGAGCTATAGGCAAGCTTGATGCAAGAATAATGAGTTTTTCCCACCATTCCCGCTTTACAAGAAAAACAACCAATCCACTAATTACGAAAAAGGCTGTAATCATTCTCAAGCCGTTACACGCCTCAGCAACAGCTACGGTTACCCTGCCAACATGGATAATATTACCCTCCTGTACAACCGGATAACCAAGCATCTCCAGACAAAATACGGATGATGAAGTGGCCCAGCGCTGCAGGGGCAGTGCGACAGCAGCCTGAACTCTATTTGGCCAAGGCAGCATTAAACACAAGAATAATAATACCGTAGCAACTTTTCGAAAAAACCGCCAACCAAATAACAGCAACACCAAGGCAGCAATACTCAAAACAATGGAAAATCTTTCCGCCGAGCCATACATAAAAAACAATCCGAAAATTCTGATACCTTGAGCCACTAGAAAAACAAATATACCCCAAACAGAAGGTTTTATACGACACTGAGAGATATCATGGCGTCTGGACCACAAGATATAAACAGCCAGAAAAGGAACTAAAAGGCCGCTGGAGTATTCATCACTTCGTTGCCAAATGCTCCAAAGATCCATAAGACTAGGCCAGTAAGACCAGAAAAAAGCGGTCAGGACAAGGACGGTCGTAAACCACAGCAAGAAGCTTCTTTTGCGCGATTGCCCCCAATTCGGAAATTTTTCATTAATATTACCGAGTTGTAGCAGGAATATGTGCTGTAATCTGTTTGAATGTTTTTTTAGGATACTCGACAACTTGCTTATCGAACTTTCCAAAATTCCCTGAGGTTCGAATGATATCGATTTTTGTTCTGCAATAGTATTGGCAGTCACAACCGCATTATAATCAATCACACATTGCTCAAGACAACAGTTGTTGTCCACTCGTGCACTGTCCCATAGGACACTATTTACTATAACACTATCCCGCCCGATACTTACATTTCGCCCAATTATGGTCGGTCCAAAGATAAGTGCGCCACGTGAAAGTGTAGCACCATCCATAATAACAACAGGACCACAAATCCTTGCTCCCTGCTCAATTTTTACATTAGAGCCCCTCCAGACAAGATGGAAGTCATTCTTCTCGAACACTCTTAAATCAGCGCTAAGTTTTGGTGTATTATCAAGGTAACTTGCAATTGCGGTCAAATACGTAGCCCTATCCCGAAAGTTTCCCACCGGTTTAGGAAGTGTTGCAACATGTATAGTTCTGCCCTGGCGCAACATAGCAGGAATCAGGGTTTCTTTTATATCACAGTAACCCTGCTCAGGAATGAATTCCAGAACTGCAGGTTCACAGATATAAACACCAGATGTCTGGTTTTTAGGTCCATTATTTTCACAGTCTGCTTCTAACATAACCGTTAAACAAGATTTGCCCGCTCGGTGGGCTCGTATGAGCGAGTCAATATTCGGTGGTGATGTAAGTCCGGCAGGGAGTATCAGAAAAAGTGCATCGGTGTCACCATTGACGGCATCCCGGATACACCCAGCCGTACCAACAGGCAAAGGTTCATCAAGGAATTTCAGTTGCAGAGAATTCACGCAACTAATAGAATTTTGCAAAAATTCGGGATCACCGTTCGAACAAACTGTAGCATGTTTTACACCTTGACGGGACAAATGTCGAAGAAGTTGTTCCAAAGCAGGTTTCCCTGCAACCGGCCATAAGGCTGTCGGCAAATGAGATGCCAATGGACACCGGCCAAAATCACGGCTACCTGCAAGTATAATGGCTTTGATACTTTGCTTATTTATAGATTGTTTGTGTGACATACCCTACTTTTGCCATTTCCACAATAGTGTTCTAAAGACAGCAAAACTTGTTTATATCTTATGTCTCACCCAACCTGCGCATTGTTCTAATACAGAGTTACAGTTGATACATCAAATATGTTATACTTGGCGGGAGAAAGAAAACCAGGCGACTTTGGCATCTAAGTCCTTTTCTAACAAGGTTTTTTTGAAAAAAGAGCTATAACAATGAACTTCAATCTGAAAATTAGTTATTTAACAAGTCAGAGCTTAATAAAAAACTATATAATCGTTTCAAATTTAATGTTTCAAATCACGAAGGCAAATATCTAAGGCTTATTCGCCATTTCCGCAAGTTCTTTCAAACGTTTCTCCCGTTCGATAAGAGCAGAACTCGGTTTAAGTCCGGTGATATCCAAGATCGCTCTCCAGCGGTAAAGCCAGTCATGGCGTAAGAGAAACTGAACAATATTGTTTTTCCGGATTTTCTCCAACCGGTCTGGCTGAGAATCAAGTTCCGCTAAGATTTCGGCAATATTCGCTGAATCAAAAGGTACTTGTATCACAGCATCAGGCCAGTCAAGGTGCTCTCTGAAATCTTCGTTCTGTCGAGCCTCTCCAATCATTACAGTACCTGAAGCTGCTCCTTCTAAAAAACGATAGCTGAGTCCACTTTGGCCCTTAGTCTCGAATTGTCGATTAATCTTTGGAGCATTTGCCACATAGTAACGGCTTCGTTTTGTGATGTTAGCCAGCAAAATACGATGGTCTACAGGTAATAAAGTCTTCATTTTTTCGAATGTATCATAGATGTAGAAAATCTTTTTCTGTTCGGCCATCTTTAAAAGCGCTCTGTGTGTGACCAGTGATTTGCGTCCCATGCTGTATACATCAATAGAACGAAACGGTGGATTTGGATACGGGCAGAACCGAATTGTATCGATGCCGGGGGGCAGGTACAAACAAGGTCGGCGAATGGTATCTTGTACACTCTGAATGCTTTCACTGGTTGGGATAACAACATAGTCAAATTTTGACAAGATATTCAAGCAACCTTTCAGTTTGTGCACCTCGCAAGCCCAAATCTCCGCAAGCCAGCATATTGAGATTCGACAGCGATGTCGCCATTTTTTGATCCCGTTCATCGATAGTAAATCGCTTGGGAACTGACATATAGCAAAGAAAAGATCGTATTCTCTGTTGAATGGTAATTTTCGGATGCCGGGATTGACAAAATTGACTGAGAAACGTCGCGCGAGTTGGTTCGAAACCTTTTTGCCAAATGGAAACCAGCGTTGAGGCTCAGGAATTAACAACTCAGCATTATCAATTTCACATATCACATCCTCAAATTCATACTCAGCGCATCTCGAGACAAGCCTTTGCAGGTGACGCTGGGAGAATATACATACGCGCGGACTATCCGACGTGCTTGAATTGTGTACTTGTGTTATGTCCATTGAAATGCTACTATAAAGCTATACATTTTATCTGTTTTTTTATCTTGCTGCTTTTTTGCGAAAAGATTTTTTTGATGTTATAATGAGATTTAACAGGTCATATGATATTGGTATTAAAATTTTAACTATAACTTTACCGAATTAGCCATGATTGGAACATATCATTCAATCACCTGCAGAACGATCTTTCCACGTGTATGCCCTTTCTGACTTAGTTTGTGTGCTTTACGTACCTCTTTGAGAGGTAATACGGTACTGACAGTCGGTTTTACATATCCGCCATCAACTAATTTAGCAACTTCAGTAAGTTGCGATGCATTTATTTGTGCAAGAATATATTTACCACATACACCATATGCCGCAGCAGTTTTGGATACATTCGTGTCACAGAGCGACACGAGAATGCCGCTCTTTTTGACCACCTTCAAAGAACGCTTCAAAGTCTCACCCCGCACAGGTTCAACAGGAATATCCCGATTAACTGCCTCCAACACCACGTCAACTTCTCGAACAACATTCTCGAACGAGCTTGTTCTATAGTTTACGAACTCATCAACACCGATGTTACGAAGAAAATCTTGATTGCGGCCGGATGCCGTGCCAATTATGTATGCTCCCTTCCACTTAGCGAACTGCACCGCGACATGTCCGACACCCCCGGCTGCAGCGTGGATAAGCACTTTTTGTCCAGCTGATACTCCCGCTACATCAAAGAGAGCCTGCCAAGCGGTAAGTGTGACCACCGGCAGAGCCGCTGCATGAATATGATCAAGTACTCTGGGCTTATGAGCAAAGTTTGTCTCGGGGGCTGCCACATACTCGGCATAGGCACCTTCTTTACGGACATCCATCATACCATATACAGCATCACCTACTTGAAAGTTGGTAATCATGCTACCGATTGCTTCCACAATACCCGATACATCAATACCAAGAATCAATGAGAACGGCTTTTTCAGCTTAAAACGTCGGCCTGAGCGTATTTGCCAATCAGCCGGATTGACACTAGTTGCGTGAACACGAATCAATAATTCATTCGCTTTCGGTTCCGGCCTTTGTACTTCTTCAAATACTAACACATGTGGACCACCATATTTATGAATCCGCACCGCATTCATTAATTTCGTCATTACACTTCATTCCTCTGTCAAAAACCCAGTATTTTACTATAAATTGGTCTTGGGAGAAACTTTCGAGTGATACCTATTACAACAAGACATATTGATATTGTCATTAAAATTACTGTTAATTCATACAACGGCTGGAATGAACTGATTATACTAGTTTTAGGAATGATGTTTACAATCCTGTTAAGAATAATTGTGTGTATAAGATATATACCAAAAGAATAATTACCAATTGTTGTTAGGAACTTTGGCCAGTATTTAAAATATTCTCTTATTAAAATAAAACCAAGAATTATACATATAGAATATAAAAATGAAGAATACTTTAACACACATACCGCAAGATCAAGATTATTATATTTTGATAATATATTTATTGATTCTATTCCCGCCAACAACAACGAAACTAATATTGCGGGTAAAATAAAAAGACGCTCGTTTTTGGAAATAAGAATTTTATTATCATTATTTCCCACCCATAATCCAATCTGATAAAAAACAGTCCATCCCAAAAAAGGAGTGTGAACCAGATAATATGGATATTCAGCAAGCCAATGGTTATGCAAACGAAGATTATACAAAAAGGACAGATACACTATATTTAATACAAAAATCAATTCGTTGCCATACCGCCTTCGACTGATATACTGTAAAATTGGAGTCATCATATAGAATTGAGCAATCATTATGATAAAATAAAAATGATATGACGCTCCTCCTGCTAAAAGTTTGAATACCATTTTTTGCACATTAATATCATCATTTTTTATAGCAGTATGTCCCAAAAAAATAAATGACCAGAATAAGTACGGTGTAAGAACCCGTGAAAGTCTTCTCATAAGAAATGTTTTATAGTCTTCCAAGGATTGAAGTGGCTTTTTTGATGACCAATAACCGGAAATAAAAATGAATGCAGGAACAGCAAAATCCAATAATTGGCGATAAACAAGGATACGGAAATCCCAATAGCATCGCCAGGGGATTGCATGAATTGCAACAACCGCAATTATTGCAAGTCCTCTAAATGCATCAAAGGACGGGTCTCTGTCTTTGGGATAGTGTAATATTTTCATCTAAATACTCAAAGTCTTCTTGGCTTGGCTACAGCAGCATACCTGAAATACATTAAATCATCTAAGATTTTAAGCATTAAAATATTTAAGACTCGTAACATCCTGTTCTGCGTAGGGTGTGATCTGACCCCGAATTATGTACCACACTCGATTAGAGAGTTATCCACCTGTC
>CAZIKS010000048.1:0-19227 GCA_964539795.1 uncultured Pirellulales bacterium | reverse complement strand
CAACAAGCCGCGATGTCTATTTCGGTACAACCAGTCCCGGCTCATTCCAGGGCAACCAGACGGCCACAACCTTTGACCCGGGCACAATGGCCAACGATACGACCTACTACTGGCGTATCGATGAGGTCAACGCCGCCGGCACGACAACCGGCAGCGTCTGGAGTTTCACTACAGTGGCAGCGCCTGAATGGACCGAACTGACTTACGATGACTTCGAGTCCGGCTGGGGAAACTACACTGACGGCGGCGGCGATTGTTCGCTGTATACCTACGGCACTTATGCCCATCAGGGAAGTAATGCAGCCGACATCCAGGACAACAGCGGTGTATCATCATCCTTCTATCACACCAATGGCATTGATGTTGACACGCCGGGCTATACCCAGCTCAGGGTTGAGTTCTGGTATATACCGGTAAGTATGGACAACTCGAACGAGGATTTCTGGTTGCAGTACTATGATGGAACTGATTGGCATACCGTGGAAACCTGGGTGCGGGGAGTTGACTTTGATAACGGCACTCCCTATAACCCGACTGTTTACATTGACGAGTCGAGTTATACGTTCCCGACGAATATGCAGATACGGTTTATGTGTGATGCCAGCAACAATAGGGATGATGTTTATATAGACGAAATCAGGGTCTCAGCCCAATAATTATGCTGGAGCGACAATTGAAAGAAGGTAAATTCAAGCGTGGCGGCCAAAAAAACCGCCACGCTTGTTTATTATACACTTAATCCTGAAAACCCGCCGCCGAGAGATGCCCCGCCGGCTTTATTCTCAAATACAAATAAAGCCTTGTAGCTTTGTCTTAAAATGCTATAGTATCATCCTATGAAAAAGTCCCTTAAACATTTACCCAAACGTAAGAGAAACGAGTTGGCTCGCATAGTTGAACGTATTCGCCAAAGAGTGGAAGATGTACGTCTTCAGCAAAAATGATACAAATTTGCCTTTGAATTAAGAGACAATTTCAGCTCCTGTTTCAATAATTTTACAATTAATTCTTCTCCTTTCAAGAATTGTTTTTGCTTTTAACTGTTTTCTTCCTTCCACAATTTCTTCTCGCCTGCCATAATACGCATCATCAGGCGTCACATTACCTATCGCTTCATGATACCTGCGGCTGTTATACCAGTTGACAAACCTGGCGATTTCCTTTTCCAGTTCTTCAGGCAGTTCCCAAATATGCAAAAATATTTGTTCTTTCATCGAGCGGTGATACCGTTCAATCTTGCCATTGGTCTGCGGATGATATGGCGATGCAAATATATGGCCGATACCTCTTGCCTCCAAGTAATCACCAAAATCTTTTCCGACAAGGGCTGAACCGTTGTCGCTAAGCAGCTTTGTTCTGTCATTGGTCGGAACATTATTCAAACCTGTAAATTCACAGGCCTGTTCGACTACATCGCTGAAGTCGCCAGCCTTCATCGATATTCGTAACTGCCAGGCCAATATCTTTCTGCTGTAATCATCCAATACACTTATAAGATAAAACCAACCCCAGCGATCAACTTTCAGATATGTTGTATCTATCTGCCAGAGTTGGTTGATTCCGGTCGTTTTTGTATGATATTCATCTGATGCAGGGAATCTTTTAATCTTTGGCTCAGGGATTAGTCCACGTTCTTTAAGCCTTCTGTAAACAGTACTCTCAGAGACGCTAAAGTCTTCATTATCAGTAATATACAGACCAATCTCTCTGCTGGAATATTCAGGGCTGAAAGTTGCATACTCCAATATTTTATCAATCTGCCATGGCAGCAACTGGTTCCAGGTTCTTACCCTGTAAGGCTTGTTATCCTGCAGGCCTTTTATACATTGATTGTGAAGCTTTCGCTTCCAACGGTAATAAGTGCTTCTTGGCACATCATATTTTTGCAAAGCTGCAGAGACACTCAGTTCGGAGCCCTCTATAAGGCGGATAAATTTCATCTTTTCGTTTCTACTCATTCGTTGATACCTCCTCCTTTTACATGCCGAGACTTTTTTTATATCGCTGGACCTCAAGAACCAACTCAGCTACAGCCTTCTTCAGATCACTGTTTTCCTGCTTAAGTCCACGCACTTCTTCACCGGTGGCATCGCGGAGTATAGCCTTGGTAAGACCGTTTTTGCCAGCCTCAAGAAATGACTTGGACCACTTATAGTAAACTGAAGCTGCTATACCTTCTCGTCTGCAAATTTCTGATATGGGCGTCTCTGCCCGCAGCCCTTCGAGGACTATTCGGATCTTCTCATCTGCAGAGAATTTTCGGCGGGTTGCCTTTCTGATTTGTTTTACTACATCTTTCGGTTCTGCCATTTTTTCAACTCCTTTCCGGGGCAAAGAATCCCGATTATGGAGCTGAAATCTGCGATTTCAAGTGTTTTCCTGCATGCAGGAAAACACTTGAAGGCCTCCCTTAACCAAAGGCGTTAACCTGTGCCACTTTTGCTGACGGGAAACAGTAACAGGAAAAGCAGGCTTTTGCCCATTGCCTTTTATATGCGGCTGTTATCAGAAGTTTGTGTATTAGGCCGGCAGCGCCAGTTAAAAAAATAAAAAAAGACTTGACAGAAATCGAGGGGGCGTATATAGCTTACAATACGAATGTGCGAAATTTCGGAGGAGTATCCTCGAAACTTCCAATATACGGTAGTATGCGCTGTAACTTTTGTGCAGCAATGAGCTTGTGCGTTTTGTAGATTAGCGAAATAGTCGTTGAGCAGTGGAGCTAAACGATGAGTAAAAGGCGGATTTCAAATCATTAACACTTTTTTAAGGAGACTTATCATGTCGTGGAGAAAAACAATTTATTTAATGGCTTTTGTTTTGCTGCTGGGATTAGCGGCAGAGAGCGTCGCAACGGATTATTATGTCGCGACCGACGGGGACGACGGCAATCCCGGAACGATCAGCCAGCCGTGGCTGAGTATCAAACAGTCGTGTTATAACCTTCAGCCGGGAGATACGCTGCATATCCGCGGGGGGACCTATACCGGCACAGACAATATTAACATCGATTTCAAATATAACGGCAAGCACGGAACGCAATCGACCCCTATAATTATAAAGGCCTATCTTGGTGAAGAGGTAATTATTGACGCTGAACAGGCCGCAAACATCTTCGATTTACAGAACGTTGACTGGATGACGATTGATTCAATTGAGTTCAGGAACGGCCTCCATGACCATATATTCCTTGGTTATGATGTTGCTGCAACCAATATTACGATTAAGAACTGCAAGTTCAGCGGGATCGATTTCTGGGCGGGTAATAACCCTGGTGCAATATATATAAACACTACGGCCAGCGATATAACCGTCAACAATAATGTGATGATTGGTGACGATACCGACACGGCCGGTTGCGGTGTAATTATGTTTAGAGCTGCGGGTGAAATCAAGGTTTTTAACAATGAAATGTATGGCACCACAAATGGTGTTTTTGTAAAGCATGGAAATGACCCCGGGTGCGTGACAAGAATTTACAATAACTATATCCATGATGTAACAGGGAACGGCGTTTTTCTAAATACAGACGACGGCATCATAGAGAACAACCTTATCCACGACGCAGGCGGCGCCGGAGTCAGGATATTCGAGGGAATGGGATATAACGGCGGCGACAATAATTATATTTCACATAATACAATAGTTAACTGCGGCGGCGGTATCTATCTTCAACACCCAATGGACGGCGACCCCGGTGCGACTAATACTCAAATTTATGACAATATTATATATTACTCCAGCGTAGCAAGCGACAACAGGACGCTTACAATCTGGAATTATTATTCAGGGGCGGTAGAGCATTACACAGTAATGAACCGAAACTGCTACTACGATGATAATTATACCGATGAACTGCTGATAAAGACGGACACAGATTACTATGCGGATGCCTATACCCTTGCCGGATGGCAGTCCTTTTCCTGTTCAAGTTATTCATTGGGCTGCCAGGATGCGGATTCAATTCAACAGGACCCGCTTTTTGTCAGTGTCGGAGCTGATGACTATCACCTTCAGTCGGGGAGCCCGTGCAAGGGAGCGGGCTCGGGCGGCAGCGATATGGGAGCGGATGTGGATTTAGTCGGAGCTGAGCCTTTGCTCGACGAGAATGCTTATTACATCGACCCTGTGAGCGGCAGCGACAGTACCGGTGACGGCAGCTTAGGCAATCCGTGGAAATCTTTTATGAATATCCAGTACTACTACTCCGGCCCGGACTATCCGCCGGGATGGGTTCAACTTCAGCCGGGAGAAACCATTTATCTTATGGATGGTGTGCATAATACGCTGATTACTTCCGGCGGTGGATATCCGTACATGATAGCCTTCTTCAGGTTTTTTAACGGAAATGAGGAGAACTGGTTTCATATCAAGGCCTATACCGGTCACAATCCGATATTGGATGCCGGGGGTACAGGTCAGGGAATCCGAATATCCAGCTGCAGTTACTGGGAAGTCTCGGGTTTCGAACTTAAAAATTGTGCTGCACGGGGAATTGACCTTGAAGGATTGAATCCCGGTAAAATTCATGACATTCACATCCATGACGTCGACGGCGATTCGAGAAATAATGTCTGTGCGTTGGAGTTGAATGGATGCAGTAATGTGGAGGTATATGACAGTGTCTTTGGTGACGTTATCGACACTACATGCGAAATTAATGGGACGTGCTGGCGGGGCATGATGGGTATAGCAATCTTTGCCGGCAGTAGCGGAGCCGATATTTCGGTGCACGATTGTTATTTCTACCGAACACCGTCTGTGGATTACACAACAGGCGGTATAATGTACAAGCATGGTTCACAAATTGCGGGTTCATATTTCGATGTGTACAACAATACTTTTACCGAATTAAGGACCACTTCGTTTCAAACAGGAACGGCAAACACGCATTTCCATCACAACCTTATTGTTGATGCAGCTACAGGTCTTGTAAAAAGTCAGGATTTTGGAGGGACTACACACCAAACCAATCTGACTTTTGAATACAATACTTTTTATAATTCTGCGGGTTTTTATCTTTCACCCACTACAAGTTGGGTAAATGCAGAATTTCCTGATGACCCCACAAATATCAACTTTAATAACAATATAATTTACAGCACAGATGTAGAAAAAATTCACCTTAACCAGTATATGACTGATGTACTCTACTATATTATGCTCGACGAGTATCATTCCAACTACAATTGCTACTACAATCCGGACCTGACGCCCCATGGGTTCAGGTTTGCGTCAGCATGGAATGAACAACCCGATTACTCAGAGGGAGGGCTATACAGTTATTCAGAATGGCAAACTAATTTTGGATGGGACCTTAATTCCACAGAATCCGACCCCTTGTTTGTTGATGCGCCAAACGGCGATTTTCACTTGCAGGGCGGCTCACCGGCAACGGGCATGGGAATGTATCCCGGTACAGGTCCACAACTTCCGGGACAGGCTTCTAATCCCAGCCCTGCTAATAGCGCTACGGACGTAAGCGTTGATGCCGATTTGAGCTGGAACGCCGGCTCAGGTGCGACAAGTCACGATGTGTACTTCGGCACGGATTCGACGCCAGATTCAGGAGAACTTCAGGGCAACCAGACGGCTACTACTTACGAACCCGGGACAATGGCCAACAGTACGACTTACTACTGGCGTATCGATGAGGTTAATGCCGAAGGCACGACAACCGGTACGGTCTGGAACTTCACGACTGAAGCGGCGCCACAGCCGCCAGGACAGGCAAGCAATCCAAGCCCGGCTGACAGCGCTACGGGCGTGAGCATTGATGCAGACCTTAGCTGGACAGCCGGCTCAGGTGCGACAAGTCACGATGTGTACTTCGGTACGAGCAGTCCGGGCACTTTCCAGGGCAACCAGACGGCAACGACCTATGAGCCCGGAACGATGGCCAATGACACAACCTACTACTGGCGTATCGACGAGATAAATGCCAACGGCACAACTACCGGTGCGGTCTGGAGCTTTACAACCGTCGCTGCCGGGGCTGGAACGGGGCTGACGGGTGACTACTACGACAACATGGACTTCACCAGCTTTGTGCTAACTCGTGTGGATCCGACCGTTAATTTTAACTGGGGAAGCGGCTCACCCGACCCATCAATCGGTGTAGATACCTTCTCGGTTCGATGGACCGGGCAGGTCGAGCCTTTATACTCTGAGACCTATACCTTCTACACTACCTCGGACGATGGAGTGCGTCTGTGGGTGAACAGTCAGCTTGTAGTAGATTCCTGGATAGACCAGGGTCCTACGGAACACAGCGGCACCATTGCACTGACAGCCGGCGTTAAATACGACATCCAGATGGATTTCTATGAGAATGGCGGCGGAGCTGTGGCGGAATTGCGCTGGTCCAGTGCCAGTCAGGCGAAAGAGATAATTCCGCAGAGCCAGTTGTTTGAATCTACCGGACCACAGCCGCCGGGACAGGCGAGCAGTCCCGACCCTGCCGACAGCGCAACAGATGTAAGTATTGATGCTGATTTAAGCTGGACAGCCGGAGCCGATGCCACATCGCGTGATGTTTACTTCGGCACTTCCAGTCCGGGAGCCTTCCAGGGCAACCAGACCGCAACGACATTTGACCCCGGCACGCTAAGCTATGATGTAACATACTACTGGCGTATCGATGAGGTCAATGCCGCCGGCACAACCACCGGTAGTGTCTGGAGTTTCACGACCGAAGCCGCTCCGGCACCTCCGGGCCAGGCAACCAATCCGGACCCGGCCGACAGTGCCACTGATGTTAGCATTGCTGCTGACTTGAGCTGGACGGCAGGTACAAATTCTACTTCAAGTGATGTTTATTTCGGCACGAGCAGTCCGGGTACCTTCCAGGGCAATCAGACAGCTACCACATTTGACCCCGGCACAATGACCAACGATACGACCTATTACTGGCGTATCGACGAAATAAATACCGGCGGCACAACCACAGGCAACGTCTGGAGCTTTACAACAGCGGCTGCGCCGACATACGAATGTGATAACTGGCAGAGTCTGCATCCTGAATGGATATTCTGTGATGACTTTGAAAGCACAGACCCGATGGTTGGAGCCGGTAGGTACTTCGAATACGATGATGACAGCGGTGAATTTGTACCCGTTGCTGGGATCGGTGTTGATAATTCCAGGGGTATGAGAGTAATATGGCAATCCGGTGAGACAGGTGCGGGCGGCCTGAAACTTGGATTCGGCAGAAATCCGAGCGGTTACATGGACAAAGGTATCCGCAATACCGAGGACTTCCCGGAAGTCTATTACAGGTTCTATCTGAAGATGCAGGAAGGCTGGCAGGGCAATCCTGCCAAGCTCTCAAGGGCGACTGTTATAGCAGCTTCGGACTGGTCGCAGGCAATGATAGCCCATCACTGGAACGGCGGCACATACACCCTTGCCGTTGACCCTGTAAGCTGCGTTGATGCAAGCAGCCAGGTGGTATGTATAGGCTATAACGACTATGCCAATTTTGAATGGCTTGGCAGCCAGGCTGGTACTACACCAATCTTTGATTCCGACAATGATGACATCTGGCATTATATAGAACACCATGTTAAACTCAACGACCCCGGACAGGCCAATGGTATAACAGAAGTCTGGATAGATGGTTCCCTTGATGCAAGACGGGATAATCTTGATTTTGTAACGTCCTACACAGATTATGCCATAAACGCCATCTTCCTTGAGAATTACTGGGATGCCGGCTCTGTCCAACTGCAGGAGCGTTACTTTGATAGTTTTGTAGTTTCAACCCAGCCCATCGGCGAATGGACCCCGGGCCCGCAGCCTCCGGGACAGGCTTCCAACCCAAGCCCGACCGACAGCGCAACAGATGTAGCTGTCGATGCCGACCTTAGCTGGACGGCCGGCACCGATTCCACTTCAAGCGATGTCTATTTCGGTACATCAAGTCCCGGCACATTCCAGGGCAACCAGACTGCAACGACTTTCGATCCTGGCACTATGGCCAACGATACGACCTACTACTGGCGTATCGATGAGGTCAATGCCGAAGGTACAACAACCGGTACCGTCTGGAGTTTCACAACTGAAGCTGCAGCAGTGCTGCCTGGTCAGGCCTCTAATCCGAGCCCGGCTAACAGTGCTACAAGCATAAGTATCGATACCGACCTAAGCTGGACAGCAGGTTCAGACACTACTTCTCATGATGTATACTTTGGTACGAGCAGCCCCGGCAGTTTCCAGGGCAACCAGACGGCTACTACCTTTGACACCGGCACAATGGCAAACGATACGACCTACTACTGGCGTATCGATGAGGTCAATGCTGCCGGTACAACCACCGGCACAGTCTGGATCTTTACGACAATAGTTGCGCTGCCGGGTCAAACCAGCAATCCGAACCCTGCTGATGATGCAACAGGCGTAAGTGTAGACGCAGACCTGAGTTGGACAGGCGGCGCAGGTGCTACAAGCTATAATGTCTACTTTGGCACCGCGGCTCCCGCTCCTTACCAGGGTAATCAGTTAGATACAACGTTTGACCCTGGTACAATGGCAAACGATACGACTTACTACTGGCGTGTCGATTCAGTCAACGAGGCAGGTGCAACCCCTGGAATATACTGGAACTTTACAACCGTCGCCGGTGGCGGGGCCGGAACAGGTCTAACGGGGGACTATTATGACAACATAGATTTCACTGCCTTTGTGTTGACCCGTGTGGACGCGACCGTTAATTTCAATTGGGGTACTGGCTCACCCGACCCATCAATTGGTGTGGATACCTTCTCGGTACGATGGACCGGCCAAGTCGAGCCGTTGTACTCAGAGACCTATACTTTCTATACCACTTCGGACGATGGAGTGCGTTTGTGGGTGGACAGTCAACTTGTAGTAGATTCATGGATAGACCAGAGTCCTACGGAACACAGCGGAACAATTGCATTGACAGGCGGCGTTAAATACGACATCCAGATTGATTTCTACGAAAATGGCGGCGGTGCCGTGGCGGAATTGCGCTGGTCAAGCGGCAGTCAGGCCAAAGAGATAATTCCGCAGAGTCAGTTGTATGAGTCTGCCGCTCCGCAACCGCCGGGACAGGCAAGCAGTCCAAGCCCGGGTAATGGTGCTACCGACGTAAGCGTTGATGCAGACATTAGCTGGAGCGCGGGTTCCGGTGCGACAAGTCACGATGTGTACTTCGGCACCAGCAGTCCGGGCAGTTTCCAGGGCAACCAGACAGCTACTACGTTTGACCCTGGCACAATGAATAATGATACGACTTATTACTGGCGTATCAACGAAATTAATGCACAGGGTACTACCACAGGAACGGTCTGGAGCTTTACAACCGAAGCCGGTGCGCCTACACCTCCGGGGCAGGCAAGTAATCCCAGCCCGGCTAACGGCGCTACCGACGTAAGCGTAAATGCTGATTTGAGTTGGACCGCCGGCAGTGGTTCTACCTCAAGAGATGTGTACTTCGGTACAAGCAGTCCCGGTACATACCGGGGCAATCAAACGGCAACGACTTATGATACCGGCACAATGGCCAACGATACGACATATTACTGGCGTATCGATGAGATTAATGCCGGCGGAACAACTACCGGCGTTGTCTGGAACTTTACAACCTCAGCCGCTCCTGTAGCAGGTCAGGCCAGCAACCCCAATCCTTCCAATGGTGCAACTAATGTCAGCATAATGACTGATTTGAGTTGGACTCCGGGGACCGGCTCTACCTCAAGTGATGTGTACTTCGGTACTACCAGTCCCGGTGATTTCCAGGTTAACCAGGTTGGAGTAATTTTCGACCCCGGAGCTCTGGATAATAATACGACATACTATTGGAGAATCGATGAAGTCAGTGGCAGCGGCACGACAACCGGTAACGTCTGGAACTTCACCACAGAAGTTACTACACCCCCTGGTTCCAATATCCTTGGCTGGTGGAAGTTCGATGAAACCTCCGGTAGTACTGCCGCCGATTCGAGCGGCTATGACAATACCGGCAATCTCTTTGGTGAACCGAACTGGATGCCAGGCAAAATACATGGAGGCCTGTATTTCCGCGGTGATAGTACCAGCGACTATGTGGAAGTGACCAATGACCCGAACTTCTTCGATATTACTAACGAGATTACGATTGCAGCCTGGGTGACACTTGACTATGCGACAAACTACGCGGGTCTTGTTACTAAGGGTTTGGAGACCGCATGGGCGCTGCAGACAGCCGGCTATAATGATAAAATCAGCTTTTTCGTCGCCGCATCCGGTGTTCCCTGGAATGGGGTTACAGGAAGCACTAACATTGGTAACGGCCTATGGCACCATGTTGCCGGTGTGTACGATGGAACGGCGGCATATGTGTATATAGACGGCGTTGAAGACGGCAAACAGGCAGCCTCAGGCCCAATAGGGATAAATAACTGGGATGTTCGTATAGGCGGCAATTCCGAATCGACAACCTGGCGCCATTGGGAAGGTATGATAGACGACGTTCGCATCTACGACCGTGCTTTGTCACCGGCTGAAATAGCCGATCTTGCCGGAGTCAATTATGCAATTGCTTCCAATCCTAATCCTCCGAACGGCGCCGCTGATGTGGAAGTAAGTGCGCTTCTTATGTGGACGCCCGGAGGTTATGCCACTTCCCACGATGTGTACTTCGGCACAACCAGGCCGGGAGATTTCCAGGGCAACGAAACCAGTGCTATGTTCAGTCCCGGTCTGCTGGAATACGATACGACTTACTACTGGTCTATCACCGAAGTTGATGGTGCCCAGAGCTGGCCGGGTGATGTATGGAGCTTTACGACTGAATCCGCTCCGCAGCCTCCGGGAGCTGAAGCAAGCGACCCGCGACCGGCTGACGGTCTCTCCACGGTAAGCACCGGTATTCACCTGAAGTGGATGCTGGGTACAGATGCCACATCGCACGATGTGTACTTTGGTACCAGCAGTCCCGGCACGTTCCAGGGTAACCAGATATCCACAGTATTTGACCCGGGTACCTTGAACGACAGTACAACCTACTACTGGCGCATCGACGAGCTAAGTGCCGGCGGAACAACTACCGGCGATGTATGGAACTTTGCAACCACCACAGAGGAAACGCTGCTTCTGACTTCCATCGAAACGCAGAATGACATAACCAATAACTGGACTGCAGAGACCGGAACTATGTCTCTGTCTAATCGTAATGTTACAGAAGGAGACAATTGTCTGCAGATAACCTATGGGCAGGTCGCGCCGCGATTCGAGTATGCCAGAGATGAAGTTGATATCAGCGGATACGACAAGATTAGGTTCGATGTCTATCTCGAAGGTACACAGATGACGCTGACTGCGAAGTTTTGGGATGTCAGCTGGAATTCCTATACTTCCTTTTACTACCTCTTAAGACCCGGTCGTACTATAGTAGAGTATAACATCGCCGGACTGGCATCCAAGCTGGATACGACACGTTTCAACAGGATGCTGCTGTTTTCGGACGAAACATTTACCGGAAACGAGCATGCCACGATTTATATTGACAACGTGCGGGTAACCAGAGGCGGTAATGACGACGGATGGCTCAAGAATCTCTGGCCGGGAGAGCCCATCATATCAGAACCTGACTCAATTATACCGAATGGCGATTTTGAGTTAGGATTGCAATATTGGGGTTCATGGGGTCAGTTTGACGGCGGCGATTATCTGTTCTCCGGGGCCACCGGAGAAAACAACGCCAAATCAGGCCAGTACTCTATGACAATTTTCTGCCTGACGGAAGGACGAGGTGGTTTCTATTCGGGAGAAGACCTTTCACTTGAAGCCGGTGATTGGGAACTTAGCTATTGGGCGAGAGGTTCCGAGCCCGGTGCCGAAATGCGCCATACGTTTGTTGGTGGTTCTCTGAGCGGTCAATTCTATTCCAGTACATTCTCAGTTCCGACAACGTGGACAAAGTATACATATTCGTTCACCGCTAACTCGCAAAGCGATTGCATGCTGTATATTTTCGCTGAAGGTATTGGAACGTTGTATGTCGATGCCGTTTCGTGCACCAAACCAGGCGTCCCGGGATACGACCCGGGACAGGCACAGGGACCGCCACGTATTGTTACGACTAATCTGAACAAAACTCTGGTCGATGGCAGCCTGTACTTCCCCATAGGAATATACGGTGGTGAACCGTCTGTTCTGGGGCCCACGTCTATAAACACCCTTACGAGTGTTGATAGCAGCAGTAATATGCTCTCAATACTCGATGACTGTGAGACGTATGGAATTATGGCACTGCCGGCCCTGACGGGAATTGCCAGAGGACATGTAACTGAGAATGCAGGGATTGCAATCGACCATTTGAAAAACCATCCTGCTGTTCTGTGCTGGTACAATTGTGACGAGCCGGACCACAACAAGTGGAATGTACCGCCGCCTGAAATTCGTTTTATGTCGCAAAAGATTGCCGAAGTGGACGTCGATCATCCGAGCAGTGTGCTCGTGATGCCATGGTCACCCAGCAATATGTACCAGTACGCTGACACCGTTGATGTATATATGGCAGACGTTTACGAATGGAATATGTGGAACTTGACCGACCAGATGGATGTCCTTCGTGACTCTGCCGGTCCGGACAAACCTGTGTGGATAATTCTACGTGCCTTTGCAGAAGGGGCTGACCCCGAGCCGACTACTGATTATCTCTATTGTTCGGCGTATTCGGCTCTTGCGCATACCGCGGACGGGGTGATATGGTTTTCTTATTCGTACTGTCAAAGCCATCCGAACGTCTGGAGTACGGTACAGGATATTGCCGCTGAGCTGGAAGTCCTTAGTCCGGCGCTGGTAAGTGACACCTCGCCAATAGCAGTGACCGATTCACACTTCAATGTCCACACCATAATGAAGGAATACAATGGTAATTTGTACCTTATCGCTGTTAATATTGGCGATGCAGCTACTGGTGTGCAGATAACAATCCCAGGAGCAACGGCTACTCAAGCGGATGTGTGGTTCGAGAGCCGTACAGTACCGATTTCCAGCGGAGTTATCACTGATGATTTCGGGTATAGAGAACGCCATGTGTATGTGTTCCCGGCACCTTAAAGCTGTAGTTTGTTATAACGGCTAAGATTTTCAAGCGTGGCGGCTTTTACAGCTGTCACGCTTTTTTGTTATGCTGAGAATGTTGGGCAAACTGAAACTGCAAACCCCTTATAGGTTCGCCCTTAGGCTTGATATCTGGATACATGCAGTTTTAAAAATGCTCTATATTATGCACAACTCAGTCTATGATTGATACTGTTATCACCTGTTTTTTTAAGATAATCTCTCACTTACTAAAACTACAGATAACTCAATATTATTCAGCTTGCCAACCATCTCATAGCCGCATGTTAGTGAGCTAAACGATACCTCCTACACGATTTTTACAATTTTCTTCAAAAAATTTTATTTTCAGCCATAAGGCGATAATCCTTGCTACGAGATGTTAATATGGGCAATATGGGCTGGTTAGAGAAAATATCCTTGACATTACCCCTTGTAATATAGTAAAATGGGCATTTATTAGACGTCGCCCCATTGGGATTGGGACTTTGACATGCTCAATATAGGAAGTAATAATATTTGATTTTATTTATTTGCACAAAGTTTTTATTGGTTCTCTGCCCCTAAATATAGTAGTTTTATGGCGATTTGGGGTCAAGGAAAGGGTAAGTTAACAGGATGATTTTGAGAACCACGTTTTAAGGAGACTAAATTATGAATTGTGAAACCAGGATGACAAGAACAATGTGCAGTGTATTATTATTTGTTGTCTTTTGTATCGGAGCAGGAACGGCAATAGCTTCCACTGTTGCCCGACCCGACAGGACCGAAGAACAACTAAAGATTGAAGAGGAAAAGTACAGAAAAGATGCTGAGAAATACGAGCGGGAAAAAGAGGAAATCGAAGCAGAAATTGCAAAACTAAGTTTGCCGGAAGACCTAAGTGCACGTTTTAGTGTGAGGCAGTTGCGCATAAGCGGCAATACTTTGATGGCAACTGAAGAACTGTTGGAAGATGTACCTGGCGTTTACAACGCATCTGACAAACCGCTGGACGAAGCCGAAAGCAAAGACCTTTACGACTTTAGAGTTTTGCGGGACATAATAGTCCGGCCCGGTGAGCCTCGCGAGGTTTCCACAAGAACGATTAAGGGTTTTACTCAATATATTCTATCTGTTTACAAATCAAAAAACTACGCGGGTATTTATGTCTATGTTCCTGCTGAGGCAGTAGTAGCAGGTAAGGAGTTAGAGGATGAGATTCTTCCCATAAGAGTTCTGGAGGCAATTGTCAGTTCCGTTACAACAGCGTATTACACTCCGGAAAACGAAAAGGTCGAAGAAGGTTACTTAAAAGATTCCGCAGTCATGGAATGGGCGCCTGCGAAAGAAGGAGAAGTTGCAAATCAGAAAGATCTGGATGATTTTGTTAATCTGCTTAACCTTAATCCCGACAGATATGTTTCTGCCGTTATATCCAGAGGCGCCGAACCGGGCTCTCTTGCCCTGGGATACAACATTTATGAAGCCAACCCCTGGCATTGGTTCATCCAGGTGGATAACGCCGGCAGCAAGGAACGGCAGTGGGCACCGCGATTTGGTCTTATCAATACAAACCTTTTGGGAATAGACGATACATTTATGGCGATGTATCAGGTCCCGCTGGAGTCAGACTGGGATGAAAATTATGCCTTGTACGGCAGTTATGATTTTCCCCTTATGGGGCCTAAACTGCGTCTTAACGTCTATGGCGGGTACAGCGAGTATGATACAAGTTCGGATACCATTTCTGGTTTCAACTTCCGTGGCAGCGGTTCATTCATTGGCGGTGAACTGCGATACAATCTGTTCCAGCAGGACGGATGGTTCTTTGATATTACCACTTCGATGGGATACGAGAGAAGCAAAGTGAGTTCCGACTTATTAGGTTCTACCTACGAGCAGGCTGACCTTGAGATGCATCCGTGGGGAATAGGCGCCGAAATCCATCAGCGGGATGATATATCCAATACGTTATTTTCTTATGAAAGGATTCAGAATATAGGCGGTGACAGTGATTCAGAGTTCGACGATGCAAGGACTGATGCGACTGATGAGTTTGTGTTTCACACGGTTTCTGCTGCACACAGCCGGTATCTGGATACAAATAAGGTTGAACGGTTGAGCGGCAACTTCCGGTGGATATGTCCGGAGGACAGACTCGTCCCGGCAAAGATGACCGTCCTGGGCGGACTTTATTCTGTCAGGGGCTACCAGGAAGATGAGATTGTTGCCGACGGTGCTATTATGGCGTCTGCTCAGTATGAGTTTGACATGGTTGCCTTTGAAAAGTCAGAGCCTGATTATGAAGGGCAGCAGGCCGGCCAGGAGAAGCCGTTGCTTAGAAAACTGGCTCCGCTGGTTTTTGTAGATTATGGTCAGGCAAGGGTAAAAGACCCGATTCCAGCCAGTGGAGAAGAGAAGTATGAAGACCTGTTCTCGGTAGGGGCCGGTGCACTTGTTGAACTCGGAGATAATTTTTCAGGAGGCGTCTATTACGGCTGGCCGCTACAGGCAACGGAGGATACAGAGACCGATATTTTTAGTGGCCGATGGAACTTTACCTTAATGCTGAGATGGTAAGAGAAACTTATACCGACTTTGTGGTCGGATTAGGAGATAAATGGGGATGGACCTATAAACAGAAAAATGGTTATATTTGGAAGGTGGAAGAAAATGAACAGAGTAAGAAAAATTTCAAAGAAGTATTATGTAAGGCAGATTATGGCCTGCTGGCTGGCGTGCTATATGCTTTTTGGCATGCCAATTCAGATTGCACGGGCCTTGCCGACTGAAGGAGTGTTTACGGAAGGAGGTACTGGAGTTATTGATGAGGGAATCCTCGATCCGCTCGTAACGTCCGTAACTGTTGGCCAGGCGGTGTCATTTATCGAGTGGGGGGCACCTGGTTCACCTGGTACGGGAGGCATAGACACCGCTTCAGACGAAAGTCTCACGTTCTTACATGGCGGAAATATTAATTCCGCTGTGCTGAACAAGGTTAAGTCGGGAAATCTAACGCATTTTGACGGCACGCTTAATGGTGTCGACATGCGTATTTTCATCATTAATCCTGCCGGCATCATTTTTGGTGACGGCGCCAGAATCAATACCAGCCAGTTAGTCGCTTCCGGCCTGAATATGTCGAACTTCATAGATTTTGCGAATAATGTAGACGACAAGATGGTGTTCTCCGGCGGCGGTGGTACTGTTACCGTCAATGGTGTGCTTGATGCCACCGGAACAGGAAGTCTTTACTTCGTCGGCCATGACGTTTTCAACAACGGTGCCATTCTTTGTCCTGATGGACTGGTAGTAATGGCTGCCGGCGATACGCTGCGTCTTGGTCAGCCCGGAAGTAGCACTAGCGTGATTGTTGAAACTGCCGATTTGGTGGACGTAGATAGGTATAACAATATCGAGAACAGCGGTACAGTTGGTGAAGAAGGCAACCCTGTTGCTAAATTAGTTCTTGCCGCCGGCGATGTATGGTCACAGGCCATCGAGAACGTCGGGGAACTGGCGGTTGTAGCAACCGACGATATCAGTATCTCCGGTGATGTTACAGTTGCAGGTGATATAACCCTGACCGCTGGGTCTGCCTACGGTGATAATAATATTGACCTTTATGGGGATGTTACATCTGACGGTGAGTTGATAATTACAGCCGATGATGATATCTATCTTGGCGGCGATGCAACCGCGGCCGGAAACATGGACATAACTGCCGGAGGTAGTTATAATGACGATATTGATATCGTTGGGAAACTCATTACCACGGAAGGCTCCGGCGGCAATGTCACCGTTGAAGCAGGTCGCGACATTACATTTGGCGGCGGTATAACAGCCGACGGTGCCGTGGAAGTACTCGGCGGTCAATATAGTCCATATAGCGGCTACTTTAGTAGTGCAGATATTCACATCAACGGCGACATTACTGCCACCAGTATGAGAATAAAGAATGGTAAAGATGTTTATCCCGGTGAAGAAAGTCATTCGGGGATATATGTCGCCGATGGCATGAATCTGGAAGCAACCGCTGGCGATGTAGTTGTTGAGGCGGTTCACGACATCATTCTCGGCGGTTATGTAGAAGCAACGGGCAATATATTCCTCAATGGAGATGAGGATGGATACGGAAATCCAGGCGACCCGGAAGGTTATCATCCAAGAGCGTATGGTGGTGGTGATGTCATTGCCGGGGACCTTACTGCTGGTGGCAGCATCGAGGTTAAAGGTAATGCCATAAAGCTCAACGGTGATGTAAGCGCAAACGGCGGCGACCTCACAATAACCGGACGAACGAGTAGAGATACTGGTTCTGAGGGTGGTCTTGATGTCGAGTGGGGTTATATCGATGTAGCCGCGGACAAGACGCTTTACGCCAGCTACGACGTCATATTAATAGATGCTTTCGGTTCGGGTGGAGATGAGCCTCCTGCCGGAAAAATGGAGCTCACCGGCCATGGTTCATTGACAATCGAAGCCGAAGGAGGAGAAATAATAACACAAAATCTGACGGGGGATACACGAGACCGTGTTAAAATAACAGTCACTGGAAGCACCCTGACAATGAAACAAGATGACCCGCTCAATCTGGGTCTTTATACATTTGGCAATCAGGAAAACACAGATCTTACATTGGTCAGCTACAATAACTCGGTAACAGCGGTAGATTTTGATAATGGCGGTAAAAATGAAAATGCCGCTGACCAGTGGGCATCAATAACAGCTACAGCTGAAATTGACATCACGCTTCAGGGCCATGACGCAAGCCGCGACATAACAGCGGGCGCACTGACTTCGAATGCGACAGGTTTTGATACAGGAAACATTACTGTAACTTCGGATAATAGCAAAGTACTGCTTACCCAAAATGTTAGTGCTAATCAGGGCAGTGTAGCTGTCACTGCTATCGATGGTGGCATCGTATCGAGCGGTAATATCACAGCAACTGATGGTATAACACTGTTTGGTGAGGTTACTGCTGATAAAGATGGTCCCCAGACCTTTGACGCCGGCCATGGAACACTTTGGGCAAAGGAAACGCTCTCCACGATAACCAAGACGGGAACCGGTGGGCTTACCCTTGGTGGCGATACCCTTGTGGATCTTGACGGTATAGATGGTAGTACCGGAGATTCCGTGTGGGTCCAGGCAGGTCCTTTGACCATAGAGGACAGTCTTGACGCTGAAGGTAATTTAAAAGCTCAGGGTATAATTCACCTTCAAGGCACTACAAATAATGTGGCTGGTGATATCCTGTCCACAGGCAGTGGGATAATATTTGACCATGATGTTACCGCCGATGGAGCAGGCAGTCAGACCTTCGATGCCGGCTCAGAACAGCTGATTGCCGAGAATAGTGCCGATATTGACAAGAGTACTGCCGGCTCACTTACCCTTGCCGGCGATGCTGGTATAGAGCTTGGTGGAAATGTGACCGGCACCGGCATGACATCAGTCGATAGTCTTGTCTTTGAGAATAATGTTACGGCCGACGGCACGGCTGACGCACAAGACCAGAGATTCGATGCCGGATTAGGTGCTCTGAATGCGGTTGGCAGTATCGCCAAAACTTCGGACGGCAAGCTAAACCTTGGCGGCGAAGAGGGTATAGAGCTTGGCGGTAACGTAGAAACCCACGATGGCGATTTGACCTTTGAAGATGCCGTTACAGCCAGCGGTGGTGATCAGAGATTTGATGCCGACGGCGCAGGCACAGACCTGATAGCTGATGATATAATCAAAACCACACCCGGCAGCCTTACGCTCGGTGCAGGCACGCAGCCCGACGCTCAGATAGAGCTGGCAGGTGATGTGACGACTACAGATGGTCACTTAATCTTTTGGGATAAAGTCATCGCCAACGGTAGCGGTGACCAGGTATTTGATGCCGACGGCGCAGGCACAGACCTGATAGCTGATGATGATATAATCAAGACGAACAACGGCTCTCTTACGCTCGGTGCAGGGACGCAGCACGGTGCCAAGATATATCTGGCAGGTGATGTGAAGACTTCAAATGGCGACTTAATCTTTTGGGATAAAGTCATCGCCAACGACACTACTTCTGACCAGGTATTTGATGCTGACGGCGCAGGCACAGACCTGATAGCTGATGATGATATAATCAAAACCACACCCGGCAGCCTTACGCTCGGTGCAGGCACGCAG
>CAZIKS010000047.1:0-19439 GCA_964539795.1 uncultured Pirellulales bacterium | reverse complement strand
TGGACTATTTATTAAGTTAGCGCAATAGTGTACCACGCTAGCGCTATTTCCTGCGAAGAGACAATGCCCGCATGCGTGGCCGTTAACTGCATCTTCACGCGCCTCTTTGCGAGGAACCGCCTTTTGTGATACTCCCGGCAAGGCGTCATATTCTGCTAAAATACCAATTATCGGCCTGCCGGAACCATAGCTGGCAACGAATGCCGTCGGCATATCCGCAACCCCGCTTTTGATTTCAAAACCGTGTTCTGCTAACAAATCACTCAGTATCTTACTGGACTCGTATTCTTCAAAGCTAAGTTCGGCAAGCTCCCAGATACGTTGTTTGACCTTTGCCAGTGTTGCCCTGTTGTTCTCAATCCATTCATCGGCCGTCACTTTCTCAATGGGTATATGACTGATTACAACGCCGTTATAGCGAGTATTCCTCCATTCTTCGCCTATAAATACATCAGCCGACACTTTTTCCGCCGTTTGACCAGCCATACTACTGCTTATAGATAATAGCAGTACTGCAATGTTGAGATAAATTGTCCCTGCTTTTGTTCTCATAATTCCTGTCTCCTCAAATTTATTCTTCCTGTTTTTTGGGTTTGATATGCTTCATATGCACCATATCGACCATCGCACTGTAGTCTCTTGCCTTAAAGACACTCCATGGATAGCTTGGCAAATCTTTTATATAAGGCCGCTGCCAGTCATATTCCGGATGCGCTTTCAGGAAAGGCTCAGCTAAAAATGGTATCTCGCACGAATGCCCGAACTTGGCATAGAATTTCATCTGTGAAGCCCACTCCGAATCTGTAACCTTCGCATCAATAGCTCCGCCGGGATAAAACGGCCCCCAGTCCCATTCCTCAAGACCCAGCGGGTCATATTCGACATGTCCGCAAAGTGTCCGGCTCGAAGGATTATAAGCTTCTACGTAGCTATCATAGTGGTCGGCAAGAAATTTACGTCCCATCTCGATATCTATCTTGCCGTAGTTTTCTCGCATTAATTCCTGCCACCGCACCCACCGTCCGTTCGGCGATGATGTCTTCAGCTTATAATCCATACCTTTTGCCTCTTCCGCTCGCACCTTCGGGTCCTGTGCAACATTCGAGCCCGTATAATATCCGTCAAATGTTCGGCTCAACTGTGGGTTCTTAAGCGCAAGTTCCAGCCGTGCTATCTCACCCGTCTTCGTATCTCCGATAAGCCAGTCATTGGCATAAGCGCCATTGTTGTCTTTGAGCATAATTTCAGCAAAACCGTCTATCGAATCAGAGTACTGCAGTGCTTTTCGTATCCTCACAAACTCCGGAACACCCTTCTTGTCGAATCCCGAAAAGCCGCTGATGGTTGTCTCTGCTACAACAAGGCCCGCATCGTTAATCCAGAAGTCCGTCCCCCCGAATATCCATCCGGCAAATGCCTGCGTAATAAATCGATGTCCCTTCTCAGGCTTCATATCCAAAATAATGTTCCATTTCCGGCAGAACATATAATCATACCACGTGTTATGCCCAATCACGATTCTGCCGTCGTAAGTGGCATTTCCCGTCGCAATAAAAGCGCTGCATGAGCCGTGTGCCTTTGTATGCGGTACATAATACCATGCAAGGTCAATCCACCCGTTGTAAGCCGTAACATCAATCCTGTCATATTTGCTCACACCTGCCTTTTTCATCCCCGCAACAATACCTTCAATCTCGTCCTGGTACTCCTTGCCCATTTTCGGCCAGAACATCTCCTTTGCTGCTTCCCGGTAGAATCCCCATTTCTTGCCCGTCGATTTCTCTAAGTAAAAGCGAATCACCTCCATCGTCTCATCGATGTCCTTGGCCAGCATATAACCGATTTGAAAGCCCCGCTCGAAGGCCTTCCCCTCTGAATAAAAATATATCCATCCGTCCTGCTCGTACTTCTGGGTCTTCTTTAACCATCCCTGCTCCTCACCGCTCAATTCTCCACCCCTTGAATCACTCGTTATGCACATTGTAAAAGCCATAACTGCCAAAAAGGTTACAACCATAAAAAATCTGTAGCCGGAGAGTTTCATAATTTTGCTCCTCAAATTTGTTTTATAATTTGAACCTGTTGTTTTTAGCTTGTTGTAGTTTACCCGAACCGCCCCGAAAGACAAGAAAAAACGCTTCTCTTCCCCCGCAATTCTTCACTGCCTGCGGCCCAATAAGTCTTATCTGTCTTGCCGTTGTTTATTTGCAATTCTATCGATTTGGTGATAAAAACCGCACACAGACCGGCTTTGGCACGGATATCTTATGTCCCGTAGCCTCAAGTTTGCCACTTTCCTGGTCAATCTCAAAGACTGCAATGTTGTCACCGCCTTGGTTGGCGATGAGGCAGAATTTGCCCGTCGGGTCGATATTGAAATTACGCGGCGTCTTGATTCCCGCTCTCTCATGCTCGACAAAAGTCAGCGTCCCTTTTCCCGTGTCCGCCCGGTAAACTGCAATGCTGTCGTGTCCTCGGTTCGAACCGTACACAAACCTCCCGCTCGGATGCACTCGTACCTCGGCGCATGTATTGCTTCCGTCATATCCTTTCGGAAGCGTTGTGACCGTCTGGATTTCTGTCAGTGCCCCCGAAGCTGGCTCGTAGGCAAAAGCCGTTATCGTACAGTCGAGTTCGTTGATTACGTAAGCGTATTTCCCCTTCGGCCCAAAGCTAAAATGTCGTGGCCCGGCCCCGTCCTTGACCTTTGCAAACGCCGGTTCATTCGCACCGATTGTCCCCTTTTCAACATCAAGCTTGTAAATCATTATCTTGTCGATTCCGAGGTCCGCCACGAACGCAAAACGGTTGTCTGGACTTACATTAATCGAATGTGCGCGCGGTCCCTGCTGACGCTTGGGATTTACGCTGGAACCCTCGTGCTGGACAAAGCCTGTTGGCTCACCGACTCTGCCGTCCACTTTAATCGGTATCACCGAAGCATTTCCGCCGTTGTAGTTGGCGACAAGCATATTTTTCCCTTTATGGTCGATGCTCACATGGCATGGCCCCGCGCCGCCGGACGGCTGTTGGTTGAGAAACTTCAGCTCTCCCGTCTTTATGTCTATCGCGTAAGCGCTCACGCTTCCCGTCCCGCCGGCTCCGCTGACGGCATACAGAAACTTCCCACCCGGGTGTATTTCCAGAAATGAAGGATTCTTGGCCTCGGCCGCAACAATCGGCTCGGACAGCTTCCCCGTCTCAAGGTCAAGCACGCTGCGGTATATACCCTTACTCGAATTTTCTCCATATGTGTAAGTTCCTAAATAGACCGCAACACTCTCCGCCCGAACTACTGTTAAAGCCGCAAAACAAAACGCTGTTGTAATAAAAATTTTATGCTTCATATCCTAACGCCTCCTGAAAACCGGTGTTTAATTTTTATTATCGAATATTTTTCCGCCTGCTCTCCTTTCAAATCATTTTATGCATGCGAACTTTCCAGCTTCATCTTATCAAGCATTGACGCCTCCGGCTCGGCGCCGATACCGGCTGCCTCAGGGAGAGTAATTTCGGATGGCCCCGACAAAACCATTTCGGGTACGCACAAATCTTTTTCATAGAATCTCTCCGTCGGGAAAATATCGGATGGATACTTGATGTTGGAAAGTGTGGCAAGGGCGGCGTTGATATAACCTCCTAAAGATGACTCCAGCATGCTTCCTATCCAACAGGGCGTTCCCTTTTGTTCTGCGTATTTGATTATCGCAAGTGCGTTCGTAATCCCTCCAACCCTGTGATACTTGATGTTAAGCCAGTTACATGCCCTTATCTCGATTGCCTTGCGGGCCTTTGCCTCAGAGGTAATACTCTCATCCAGGCATATTGGCGTTGATATATTTTTCTGTAATGTGGCGTGGTCAATCAGGTCGTCGTGCATTAACGGCTGCTCTATCATCGCTAAATCGTAATTATCCAGTTCTTTCAGCATATCCATATCATCGAGCGTATAAGCGCTGTTGCAATCCACATGGCAGACTATATCAGGGAATGCCTTCCTGACAGCCTTGAGCATCTCCTGTTCCCAGCCCGGCCGGTATTTCAGTTTGACTCTCTTGAAGCCTTGCTCAACTGCTTTTTCTATCTCCACCAGTAGTTCCTTGATGCTTTCCATTACCCCCAAATCAGCTCCGACATCAACCACATTCCTTGTTCCGCCCAGAACCTTCCATAAAGGCTTGTTCTCTCTCTTGGCGTATAAATCCCACCATGCAGAATCTATGGCCGCCTTTGCAAAGTAATTGCCCTTAACCGGCAGCAGAAGTTCCTGAAGTTCTTTACCGCTTTCAACATCTTTACCGAGTATCAGCGGGCTAAGATACTCCTTCACTACTATAAATGCCGTCGCTGCGCTCTCCGCTGAATAAGCCGGAATTTTCCACGGCGGGCTTTCACCCCATCCGTATATCCCCTCCGAATATATTCTTAAAAGTATCGATTCGATTGCATCGTCGTTTCCAAAGGCCGTTCGAAAAGGATACTTCAGCGGCATTGAAACGCGGTATATGTCTATCGCTTCTATTTTCATATCTGTTTCACCATAATTAAACGACTCGCTCCACAATCAGCCCTTTCTTTTTCATTATCGAGTGCAAACCAAAATACGTTTTTAACATTCTATCTGAATTTCCTCATTTTCAACAGCAAAAAACCTAATGACTTTCTGCCTGCTGTAACCTAAACCGCCATAACCTGTTGACTTTTCAATTGTTAAATATTATTGTCTCCCTATGATATAACCTGCCTGTGTATTTTATACCCCGCAGAACAGGAAAAATTACTATGGAAAAAAAGAAGCTAAGCCTGGGCCAAATCTTAAAATTCCCGTTAAGTTCCTTTCCAAAAGCCTACCGGCCCGGCGGCTTCCTGCTTCTGAAAGGTTCATATTAAATGTTTGATTTCACTGCTTTCGACTTCGACTCTTCACAGTGGCTCGTTCTCTGCATTTGTGCGGTAATGGTCGGCATCGCCAAAACCGGCGTACCCGGCATCGGCATCTTAGCTGTCCCCTTGTTGGCATTGCTCTTCCCTGCAAAGGCCTCGACAGGCCTTCTTTTGCCAATGCTTGCCTTTGCAGATTTATTCGCCGTCGCTTATTACAGAAGGCACGCCCAATGGCCGCTCATCATCAGGCTATTGCCGCCTGCTCTTGTAGGTATCGCCGCCGGCTCCCTTCTAATCCGCTATATCGACAACGAACAGCTCAAACCGCTTATAGGCTTCATTGTCCTCTCTATGCTCGTCATCAATTATTGGCGAACCACCCGCACCAAAGGCAGCCCCCACGTCCCGACCCATTGGAGCTTTGCAGTTACTCTCGGCTTCTTTGCAGGCCTCACTACCCAGCTTGCAAATGCCGCCGGCCCAATTATGGTCATCTACCTGCTCGCTATGAGACTGGACAAACACAGCTTCATCGGCACAGGTGCCTGGTATTTCCTTATTTTGAACTGGCTGAAAATCCCCCTCTTCGTTTGGGACGGCCGAATTACCCTCCAATCCGTAAAAACCGACATCCTGATGTGTCCATTCATTATTGTTGGCGTTATATTGGGTATTCTCATATTAAAGAAAATCCCCCAGAAGTGGTTCAACTTCATCGTTCAGCTTCTCGCCCTTGCCGCCGCAATAAAACTCATCCTCACTATCTTCATTTAATCTCCCTTTACACCGTTGATTTGGCTCGTTGCATCACGGCGCCCTCTATTATTACCTGGTTATATAACTTTTTTTCAAAGCAGTGATAAAATGTGTCATTGCGGCTGTAGTGACCGTTATGTTATATTAAAAACAATGGAACAATATGATGGCGGCCGTAAGGAATTATTTAATACACATAGAAAAATTTAACCACGCTGCCTATGTAGGGTACGATATTTCGCAACAGAAACTACTTTTACCTTTTGCATTTTGCCTTCCAAAGCTCCGCTCTACCTTTGCCTTTGGTATTTGCCCGTTAGATGTCCCTGCCCGATGATATGCCCTTGCATTTCCTGCAGCAGTTGGGCCTTATCGACAATTGTAGCAACATCGATTTTCTTATCCAGTGCATAAATTTTGAAGTAGTATCTGTGCGTGCCGCTTGGCGGACACGGCCCGCCGTACCCTGTTGCCCCAAAATCGGTAATTCCCTGCCTGGTTTCATCGGGCAAAGTTTCATCATCGGGAAACTTTTCTTTCAGTTCTCTCGTATCAGGCGGAAGATTAAACAAAACCCAGTGGACCCACGTCCCCATTGGTGCGTCCGGGTCGTCGCTTATAATGGCGATGCTTGCTGTCCCGTCTGGCACCGCCTCCCACTGCAGAGGCGGTGAAATGTCCTCCCCGTCGCACGTATACTTCGACGGTATCATACCACCGTCTTCGAACGCTGTACTTGTAATCTTTATATCCATTTTTTTCTCCCTTCGTTTTATAAGGAACTTGTTTTTTATACAATACTGCTTTAACAAAGTACACCCTGCAGACCGCTATTCGATAAAATTCTGCCATTTAGGCAAACGGATTAGCAGCATTTCATAAACCATTTTTTGAGTTTCAGCCGGTGCGCCGTCTGTGCGCTTGCTTCGTAGTGCTTCTGCTCTTTCAGGGTCGGCTACCTCGACCCATGCCACCGAATATATATGGTCATCTGCCCCGATAGCTATGCTTTCGGCGAAAAAGACCCGTCTTTTATCGCTCGAAAATATCGGGCCGTGACATTTGTATTTGCTTTTGTCGATATCATACGTGATAAGGTTCAAAGATGACTGCACATCTTTGCGCTCTTTTATTTCCACTGCCGGCCCATGCCCAAGATAAAAAATCGTATTCTCCGGCCCTATTGTAAATCCGAGTTGGCTGATTTCGGGATTTCTTGCCATACCCATATAATCCGGGTGACTTAGCTCCGCAACTGCTCTTATGTAATTCTCCGACGGTATGAACTCGAACAAAGTGCTCGTCTCGAAGTGCAGGCCCCAGAAGCTGTTGCTTTTGTCGTTCCATTCGATTGTACGCCAGTTGTTGCGAAAATCACCTTTGAGTGTTTCTCTGCTCGATTGAGAGAATGGCACCTTGCACAAATCAAGCCCGTTTATATAACTCACTCGCCTGATTTCACTCGCATCATACTTCCATATCCGACCGTTCATCGTCGAGCCATACAGGTACCCGTCCGGCTCCAACGCCAGCGTTCGGCAAACCATGTCCCATTCCGTACCGCCACGATGTCCCCATTCGCCTCGTTCCTGGACCGCCCCCCAGTACCGCAGGTCTTTGTTCTTGATATCGTATGATATAAGCAGGCCTGATGGCCAGGTCATCCCGTAAAGAATTTCATTTTTCTTGTCCATCGTCATTGTAATTATCCCTTCGTTCGGGAATATCTGGGCAAGGTCGGTAAATTCGCCGCTATCGAGGCCATAATTCATAAAATGTCCCCCCGAGTAAGTTGGCTTGTTGCCGCTAAGGTTCACTCCCGGCAGGCCGCCTTTGTAAAATGCCGTATGTGTGGCAAACCAGATTTTTCCCTTATGCTCGAACATCCGCGTGTGAATCTTGCTGTGTGAATACTGCTTTTTTGCATCCTCGCCTAAGACTTTATCCATCTTCGCAATCAGCCTTATTTTTTCTGTAGTAGGCTTAAAACTGAAAAACCGGCAGGCATAATCCGTATTGTGTGTGCCGATTGAAAAATATATTTTGCCGTCTGATGCTGATATAATAGCCGTATAACTGCAGTCGCCCTGTACGAAATCCGGCTGAAAAAGCTCCGCCTCGATATAACTACTCAGAGACTCGAATGTCGTGCTCTTTTTCCTGACCTCCGTTGCCGCCCCTGAGGCCGTGTAGGCAAATATTAATAAAACTACGGCGCAAAAAACCCAATTTCGAACTTTTGATTTGTGGCTCAATTTTCGCATTCAACATATTCCTTTAAAATTATTGCTAAATGTTCTTTAGCCATTCGATTATGCCCGTAAGCCTGTCAAGTGTCAAAAATAATGCCGACAAAATTGCTATTATCCACATTGCAGGCTTGATGTCTTTTGCTCTGCCCGATACTGTTTTTATAATTGTGAAACTGATAAACCCGAAAGCCAGCCCCGTACTTATGCTGTAGCTCAGTGCTATCATCACAATTATAATAAAAGCCGGAAACGCCTCCCCCATATTCGAAAAATCTATTTGCTTCACTTCCTTCATCATAAAAAGCCCCACCATAATAAGTGCCGGCGCAGTAGCATATCCCGGCACTATGCCGACAATCGGCACAAACAGCAGCGCAAGCAGAAACAATACCCCCGTAACTATCGAAGTCAGTCCAGACCGCCCCCCTTGCTCGATGCCTGCCGCCGATTCGATATACGCCGTCGTTGTCGATGTCCCGAATACTGCACCTATCATTGTTGCAATAGCGTCGATTCCTAATAGCCTGTCCAGCCCCTTTATTTTGCCGTTCTCATCGACCATATCAGCCTGGTGGCAGCAAGCCACTAAGGTTCCCACACTGTCGAACATATCCATAAACATCAGCGTAAAGATGCTCCCGAAAAATCCCCATTTCAAAGCGCCAAAAATATTCAGCTTAAATGAAATGGCCTCTATATTCAAATGCAGCGATATGACCTGTGTCGGCAGTTCTGTTTTCCCGAACGCAATCGCCAGAGCGCTCGAAGCCAGTATCCCCAGGATTAAACTGCCGACCATCTTTTTCATCTCAAAATAAAGCATCACCAGAAGCCCGAAGAGCCCGATAAGTACGGTCCCTGTCAAAGGCCCAGCCGTTACCAGCGTGTGTTCATCTTTGACCACTATCCCTAATTTGACTAATCCGATGAAGGTAATGAACAATCCTATACCGACTGCAATAGCCGAAATCAGGGATGCTGGTATAGCTTCCACAATTTTTTTTCTAAGACCTAATAAAGTCAGCGCCAGAAACAATAGTCCCGACAGAAAAACCACCCCAAGGGCTGTCTGCCAGTCCATCTTACCCGAACTCACTAAGTACGCAAAAAAGGCGTTTAGCCCCATCCCGGGAGCCATCGCTATGGGTGCATTTGCAAAAACTCCGACTATTATCGTGGCGATAGCGCTGACTATGCAGGTAACGGCTATCAGCGCCTCTTTATCCATTCCCGTCGGACTCAGAAACAGCGGATTCACGAAAATAATATACCCCATTGTAAGAAACGTCGTCACACCAGCCATAAATTCGACTTTAACGCTCGTCTGTTTTTCCTTAAGTTGAAAGTATCTGTCCACTATTCTTGAATCCTTTAATTTGTCCTCACTTTTTCACAGAAGTCTCTGAGCCTAAAAGCTCGGCTATTTCTGTAACCAGACGCGCCGAATTCTCAGCTGCCAGTTCATGAAACTGTTGCCAGTCCTGTCGTGCCTTCGCATCAGCTTTATCACTCAGGCTGCGTATCACAAGGCACGGTATGCCCCGTTGATAGCATATTTGCGCAACCGCACCACCCTCCATTTCCACAACTTCCGCCCCCAGTTTGCTCCGAAGTTCCTCGCTCTTCGAAGCCGAAGAAACGAATACGTCTCCGGTTGCAATCACTCCTTTTACTATCTTCGGTTTTCTTTCGCCGCCGCCCGTTGTTATCGTTTTAAGCTTTACTTGTTTGGCCGCCTGTTCAGCTAATGCCAAAAGTCGCTCGTCCGCCTCGAAGAAAACCGGGTTTCGAATGCCCGTTAATGGATTTCTTGTCCCCCTTTGTATGATACCATCGGCGGTAAACAACCCTAAATCATGCTGGGCCGTTTTTGTCCCTATCACTATATCTCCGAACTGCAATTCCGGGTTTACCCCACCCGCTATCCCCGTAAATATCACCTCCTTTGGCTTGAAATGCTCTATCATCAGACCGCACGTCATAGCCGCATTCACTTTGCCTATACCCGTAAATGCAATTGCGACTTTTTTCCCGCTAAGTTTGCCGCTGACAAATTCCATCTCTTCGATTATATGCACTTCTTTATTTGCTACTTGTTCTTTCAGCATTATCACTTCTTTTGGAAATGCCCCCAATATCGCCGTGACCGGCTCGGCATTTGGATTGTCGGCTACATTGTTGCACGAAGCGCATAAGACAATCATTGATATGCAAACGATGGTTGCGAGTTTGGCTTCTTTCATTGGTTTTATATCTTCTGTTCTATATGTTCTAATCTTACTCGTATTCCCACTTGAGAATCCACGGGTCATTCGTTCGCTTCTGAAATGCTTTTATCTTGTCCTTTAGCTCTTCAAATGCTTTGGCGTGTTTCGGATCATCGACCAGATTTTTAATCTCGTGCGGGTCGTTTTCTAAATCGTACAGCTCGAATTTCGGCCGGTGGATATATGCCTCGATGGTGCGTTGCCCGTATATCTTCTCGCCCCGTTTCAAAATATCCTGCCACGTCTTCGACGCCCAAAGGTCCGTTGAAAACGGATAATCCAGCCCATGGGCGATATTCCATATCAGCTTATATTTGCGCGTCCGCACCACACGCATCGGGTAGTACATCGTAATTTCGTGGAAGGTATGCGAAGCATAAATCTCGTCCCAGCCTTTCGGCTTTTCTTCTTCCAGCGCCGAAAGAAACGAGCGCCCGTGATACTCCCCCTCTTTAACCGCTGCCCCGGCAAACTCAAGGATTGTCGGCGTAATGTCTGCCCACGTTACCATTGCATTCGTTACGATGCCTTTCTTTTTCGCATAGGGATTCCGCACCACGCACGGAAGCCGCATACCCGGCTCATACAGTGTTGTCTTGGCCCCGGGAAATGCGATGCCGTTGTCGGAGATATAAATTATCATCGTATCGTCCCAACGCCCGCTTTTTTTGAGTATCTCTATCAAACGCACAAGTCCGCTGTCCGCCCGTTGCACGGACCCGTAATACTGCGCCAGCTCTTCACGGCACTTAGGCGTATCGGGAAGGTACGGCGGAACGATAACGTCTTTGGCTGCAAACCTGTCCGAACCTTCACGCCTGAAAGGCCGATGCGGTTCGACCGTGCAGAAATACACAAAGAACGGCTTGCTGTCTTCTGCCGTTATAAAATCCTTGCAATCATCAGCCATTTGCACCGGCGAGTTGACACCAATATACTCTCCGAAATGATAAATCTCTTCCGGTGCCACGTGATACTTGCCCGCCGACATAGTTCGATAATCCGCCTCTGCAAGCAGTACCGGCAGGCTTTTAATGTTTGGAAAGCTCACAAAGTGATGATAGTTGTGCGTATGTCCGTACTGACCGGTAGCGTGATTATACTTGCCCGTCAAAATCACAGACCTACTGGCGCTGCAGCTTGCGCTCGTGCAGAAACCATGTGTAAAGACCGTACCTTCACTCGCCAGACTATCCAGACCCGGTGTCTTTATAACGGGATTCCCGTAGCAGCCCGCATCCTTGCTCCCCTGGTCGTCAACAATACACAGTATCACATTGGGCTTATCTTTACGCTTCTTACCTCCGAAAGCAAATTCCGGCGCCGCTAATGCTGCCGCTCCCACCCCCACAGCCTTCAAAAATTCCCTTCTACTATGATACTTTTTCACTGCACTGACCCTCCAGATTCATTCTTCAGTTTCCAGCCTACATCAATTATCGATTATACTAATCGCTTTGAAGTTGATTGACAAGGCCTTAATAGCTGCTTGATATATAGGTATGACGGGGCAAGTCAGGATGACTCGCTGGTTAGATAGCCGAATATGTTACAGCCGTCCTTTTCAGTTCATTATAAAACCACTTCTAATGGTTCCTCACTGGCTGTGCCATCATCGCCCATCTCAGGATTTTGCAGTTCATTATAGATAGCGAGGAATTTGTCGAAAGCAACACCATTTCCATTAGGCTCCGACAATTCCGCCAGGGCGTGGACCTCGTTTAATGCATTAATCAGCCCATCCAGAGCCGACATAAAGCTGGTTGTAAGACTCTCGATAAATCCCTGGTAATCGAAGCCTGGTTCTGCCGGTATCTCCGGTTCAGGAGCCTCACCGTTTGTTTCACCGGTTCCCTCTGCCCCGCCTTCTTCGACGATTAACTCATCAGGTTCGCTCTCTCCTTCTATACCTTCACTCGTCGTTATGACAGGGGGGGCGACTGCTTCCGGCTCTGGTGCCGGCCCAGGCTCAAAAGTTGAAATCAGAGATGCGACAAAACTCTCGAATGCCCCGTTTAATCCCGCGACAAGCTCCTCTTGCGAGGGTGCCTCAGAGGTTATAAAAACTTCTTTAGACTCGTTCACTTCCTGGACAAATGCAACTTGATATTCACCAATGGCGGCTAATTGCTCTTCTGTCGGGCTCTCTGATGGCTCTTCTGCCGGAGCTTCTATGGGGCCTTCTAATTCTTCTGCTTTTGCTGCTTCAGTGCTTCCGAGCAGTCCCGCGATGGTTGCCCCGACCGTTACAAGCATACCGTCTATCTGTTCCGCCGCTGCCGCCTGCATTTGTTCTTGCTCAATCGCAGCAAGCACATCGGCGAAGTTAATTCGAAGACGAACATCGGCTACGCCCGTGTAATGTCCTTCAAGCAGATTTCGGATAACGCCGGGAAGCTCTTCTTCTTCCTGCTCGGTTAAAGGTTCTTCCACTGACAATGGTTCGGATACTGGTGGCTCCGACACAGTTTCTTCTGTCGCAGCAGATCGCTCGATAAAGGATGTGACCGGTGGTAAACTGCCGTCTATTTCCATAGCGCACCTCTGAAAAAAATGCAAAAAGTCTCTTACTATTCTTATCGACGGGAAGTACGAAAACTTTAGCACAGACTAATGTTTTTTCAGAACGTTACCGCCCGAACACACTGAACAAATTTCAAATATCATCTCGACCGGTTTCCTGCTGCCAGCCGTATAATTGGTACTTATGCTCTGCAAAGCGGTTTTTATCGGAAATAACTACTCTCTCTGCTGAATCACCACACAAAAGCCTGTTAAAAATTAGCCTGATAGTGTATAATCCGCAGAAAGGTTTGTTCGAAGGAGTAAAAGATGAAAAAAATATTAGTATTGTTCTTACTGGTAATTCTGCTGGTTGGTACCGGCTGCCAGAGTAAAACCGCTTCAACCAGACCCCTCATCGGAATAACAAGCGTATATAGACTATATGACAACGATATCTCAGCCGCCTCCGTCGTGGACTTTACTTATGTAAAGGCCGTCGAGGAAAACGGCGGCACGCCAGTTATCCTCCCCACTGTCACCGGAGAAGTTCCTGTCTCTCAATATGTTGATATGCTTGACGGCCTCGTTTTGGTCGGCGGTGCCGATATCCCCCCATCGGCTTATGGACAGTTGCCCCACGAAACTGTCGTGCTGATGCCAAACCAGCGATACAAATTTGAAAGCAGGTTGATTTCACTTTGGCTCCATACCGGCAAACCCATTCTTGGCGTCTGTCTCGGAATGCAGTTCACAAACGTCGTTTCAGGCGGAACAATGATTCAGGACATACCCTCGCAGGTAGGCACGACGGTAATTCATCGAGGCAATCGTGCCTATCACTCCGTAAACATCGAACCCGGCAGCCTACTCGACCAAATCCTCGACACCGACAGGCCCTTTGTTTACTCCAGCCACCATCAGGCTGTAAAAGACCTCGGTGCTTCCCTTAAGGTCATTGCCCGAAGTGATGACGGAGTTATCGAAGCCCTCGAACGCACCGATGGAAATTTCGGCCTCTTCGTGCAGTGGCACCCCGAATTTATGACCGACGACCCCGCTCACCGCGACGCAATTTACGGAGCGCTTATCAATGCCTGTATCGAGCAAAGATAGTTTAAATATGAATCTTACCGAATCTGTAAAACAAAAAGCCCGCCTCATAGGCTTCGATTTGGTTGGCATAACAGATGCCTCGCACATTGACCCCGGCCAATTCGATTTCTTTACAAACTGGCTAAAGGCCGGCTGTGCCGCACAAATGCTATATATGCACCGAAACTTAAAAATGAGGTTCAACCCAGCCGAACTCTTGGAAGATGCCCAATCCGTCATCGTTGTCGCCCTGAACTACAAACCGCCCGAAACACAACAACCCCCGCAGGACAAAACCGTACCGACAGGAAGAATAGCCGAATACGCACAATATCGGGATTATCACCCGTTCATTAAGACCCGCCTGCGGGAACTGATTGACTTTATTGCCTCTATCGCCGGACCGGCCTTCAAATTCAAAATCTGTGTCGATTCTGCCCCTCTGGCCGAAAGGGCATTGGCCGCAAGGGCCGGCCTCGGTTTCATTGGAAAAAACCACATGCTAATAAACCCCTCTCTCGGCCCACAGCTTTTCCTCGGCGAAATCATAATCAACTTACAGTTCAAGCCGGATAAATCCATTGAATCTGAATCTGCCTGCCACGGCTGTGACAGGTGCCTCAAAGCCTGCCCGACAGGCGCACTTGACCCTAACGGCCGCTTTGATGCAAATAAATGTATCAGCTATTTGACAATTGAGCACAAAGACGATATTCCCCCCGATTTGGCCCGCAAAATTGAAGACAGGCTTTTCGGCTGTGACGAATGTGTCAAGGCCTGTCCATATTACACCAGCGCACCAGCCTGTAAAAATAAGCTCTTCACATTCTATCCCGCCAGGGCGGCCGTTAATTTGAAACACGTTTTGAATTTAACTCTAAAAACCTTTCAAAGTGAATTTGCAGATTCCGTCATTGAACGTTTGGGTCTTGACCTCTTAAAGCGCAACGCCAGAACCTGCCTCCAAAACTTCCGCCAGCCCCCTCTAACCCGTTGATTTAAAGGCTCTAAAAAAATAATTTGTTATTTCGAGCGATTTAGTCATTTCGAGCGAAGTCGAGAAATCTATCAAAATGGCCCCGCGAAGCGGCCCCTTGCATTAGAGTCGGCTTTTCTTAGAGTGCCTTATTAAAACCATCCTCACAATAAAAAAAATCAGGGCCGGTTTGCGGAGGCAGGGGCGAGATGAGCGAAATTCCCCAGCCCTGATATATCTATGAAGGCCTGGCGCCGCCCGTCTATAAGCTGCTCCCTCGGCCCCGGGCGGTGCATAATAGCCTTTATAATGGCTTATCCGGTTTTTTTCTTTACTTTGCCTTCATAATTAGCTATACTTCATATAAAGAGCACCGGGCCTTCTATACGCTTTCTGACACGATTCTTCTGTTTTGTGGCGAAACGTATGGAATTGCTTAAGCGTCCCTGTGATGATTATCATAGGGACGCTTGGCATTTGGGGGCGGATTCGGCATTTTTTCCTTTTATACCTTGATTTTCACACCTTTTATTCTATAATGCCCCTTATGAAAGATTCATTGGCACATCTGCCGCAGCGAAAAAGAGGCGAGCTTGCCCGAATCACAGCCATTATCCGTGATATGGCCCCGCAGACGGAGATGCTCATCCTATTCGGCTCATGGGCGCGGGGCAACGCCGTTGAGGATGTTACCGTGGAAGGCCACACCACCTATGAATACTCATCGGATTTTGACATCCTCGCCCTAATTAAAGACAAGGCCCTGGCTGATAATATCGACCTCTGGAACGATATCGAAGACAAGGCCGGTAAACTGCCCGTGGAAACCTCCGTCAGACTAATCGCACACGACATCAGTTTCGTAAACAGGCAGCTCAAAAAAGGACAGTACTTCTTCAGCGATATCAAAAAAGAAGGCGTCACCCTCTACGACTCAAAAAAATTCGAATTGGCAGAACCAAAAGAGCTTTCCCCAAAAGAAAAACTCGGACAGGCAAAAGCTTATTTCAAATACTGGTTCAAAAAAGCAAATAATTTTTACCAGTATTACGAATTTGGTTTAGAAAACAAATTGTACGAAGAAGCTGCTTTTATGCTTCACCAGGCCACCGAATGTTATTATGGCACAGTGTTACTCGTTCACACAAATTACAAGCCCAAACGCCACAATATCAAGAAACTCGGCAAACTGGCAGCCGAACAAGACCCGTTCTTTCTAAAAACATTCCCACTCGGCACCAAGCAGGAAAGAGACCGCTTCGATTTGCTAATAAAGGCTTATGTAGGAGCACGCTACGATCCGGCCTACAAGATAACCGCCGAAGAATTGAAATACTTAGCCAGATGCGTCGAACTCCTCCGCGACCAGACCCAAACAAGCTGCGAAAAGAAAATGGAATCATTTGTTTAGGAATTATTTTTATACTTAAAATAATTTAATGAGTAGCCGTACAAGTATATGAAATAAAACATGAGCGATTTAGAAATCACAACAGAATCATTAGCTTCAGCGGTCGAAAAGATATTCCGATATTTCGTTCCAGGATTCCTCTTTGTCATACTTTTTCGATTAGCTTTTCCATCTAAAACCATCTTGAGCATGATGGGCAAGGTAGAATTTGCCGCCTTTTTACCATGTCTTGGAATGGTGATATATGGCCTACATAGACTTATTTATTGGGTACTGATTGATTATTTGATTTTTAAGTTCAACGGATCAGCTACATCACTAGAGAACAAATCATATCCTGTTTCCATTGGACTATTCTTCCAAAAAAGGCAAAATGAAGAAAAGTTCCCTCTCAAGTTATCTCAATACCTTCATTACCGTTACTCAATAATTCACTACTGTCTTATTTTTTCAGAGTTGCTTTTTTTCTTCCTCATGTTCCATGAACAGAATTCCTTTTTAAATAAGCACAAGTATGTCTTATGGTTTGTATGCTCAATTGTATTTGTCACTTCTTTAGTTCATTACATTCAGCTATCACTAGCAGAAAAAGAATTGTTTAAGTAGAAACATTTTAACATAGCCCAATATTCAAGGTTAAAATATGAGTTGGAATTCATTAGAAGAATTAATAAATGAGACCAGGTGTGTATAATGTGTTCGGCAATCTTTCAGGGCTGGACAAACGACATTTCTCTTCCCTAATGCTCTCCCGGCCCTGTTTTTTTACGCGCCAGCTAGGGGGTATTTTTTTAAGAAAAAGGTTGATTTTTCATCGTATATTCGTATAATTAGCCTCTGACTTCTTTGGGACAGCATCGGAGAGACGAAATTATAATCGGCGAACCTTAAGGCAATTTTCATGGCAGAAGACCTCGATATCATAAGAAACCTCGAAAAACAAACCGGCAAAAAATTGCCACGGCTAAAGCAGCTTGATTTAACTAAGCCCGATATCGGCTATGTCATTGATGATGACGGTAATGTCGTCGCCTTGTCTTTATATTATACTGAGCTTTCAGATATTTCACCTCTTGCAGGATTAACGAATTTAACACAACTATATTTATTTAATAATAAGCTTTCAGATATTTCACCTCTTGCAGGATTAACGAATTTAACACAACTGGATTTAAGTTATAATCAGCTTTCAGATATTTCACCTCTTGCAGGATTAACGAATTTAACACGACTGGATTTACCTAATAATGTGCTTTCAGATATATCACTTCTTGCTAGATTATCGAATTTAACACGACTGAATTTATATAATAATAAGCTTTCAGATATTTCACCTCTTGCAGGATTAACGAAGTTAACAGAATTGAGTTTATATAATAATGAGCTTTCAGATATATCACCTCTTGCTAGATTATCGAATTTAACACAACTGTCTTTAGCTGTTACTGAGCTTTCAGATATTTCACCTCTTGCAGGATTAACGAATTTAACACATCTGCATTTAGGTAATAATCAGCTTTCAGATATTTCACCTCTTGCAGGATTAAAGAATTTAACACTACTGGTTTTATATAATAATGAGCTTTCAGATATTTCACCTCTTGCAGAATTAACGAATTTAACACAACTGGATTTAAGAGAAAACAAAATATCAAAGCTCCCCTCACAAATCCTTGCCCTTAATTTGGAAATACTATGGAAGGACAGTTACAATGAAAAAGGGTTGAATTTATATAACAACCCTCTCGAATCCCCACCGGTGGAAATCGTAAAAAAAGGCCGAAACGCCGTAATAAATTATTTCAAGGAATTAGAAGAGCAGGGAGAGGAATATGTCTATGAAGCAAAGTTAATCGTTGTTGGTGAACCCGGGGCCGGCAAAACATCGCTTGTCAATAAATTACTCGACCCTGAATGCCCCCTTAACCCGAATGAGACAATGACCAGGGGAATTGATATTGAACAGTGGCGTTTCACATACTCGAATGATATTACTTTTCGGGCAAACATCTGGGATTTCGGCGGGCAGGCTATTATGCATTCTGTACACCGATATTTTTTAACTAAGCGCTCGTTATACATCGTATTGGCGGATAATCGTAAAGAGGATACCGATTTCTATTACTGGCTCAACACTGTCGAATTACTCAGTGGAAGAAGCCCTGTCTTAATCGTTCTCAATGAGAAATATAAATATAAGAAATTTATCCCGGAAGGTATTTTGAAATCATTTAATACTATAGAAAAAGTATGCAATGTTGACCTGGCCGACAACACTGGTTTACAGGATGTATCGAAAACAATTCAAAAACAAATGACCGGGTTGCCTCATGTCGGTACTGAACCAATCCCCAAAAACTGGATAAAAATAAGGCGAAAGATTGAAGATGATAAACGTGATTATATCGACCTCCCAGCTTATTTGGATATTTGCAGGCGAAACGGCGTCGAAAACAAAAAAAAGGCTTTATACATCAGCGGTTTTCTGCACGATTTGGGTGTTCTGCTTCATTTTCAAAAAGACCGAATTCTAAAAAACACGGTTATCTTAAATAACTCCTGGGCTACTGAAGCTGTATATTTGATTTTGGTGGATAACAAAATTATTGAAAAGGGCGGTGAGTTTAATAACAGTGATTTCGAGAGGGTCTGGAATGTTCCTGAATATGCGGGTAAGTATCATCATTTGCTTCAATTGATGATTAATTTTGAATTATGCTATGAGATTGAAAATACACAAAAATATATAATTCCGGAACTATTGCCTGAAAAACCACCGGCCGACATCCCATCTGTGTTCAGAGAAGGGAAGGACTTGCTGCAATTTCAATACGGCTATACTTTTATGCCGAAAGGTATTATCTCCCGTTTGATAGTCAGGATGAACAAATACATTTACCGAAGGCTTCATTGGAAAAATGGCGTTATTTTGAAAATTGACGAAGCAACCGCGGAAATAGTGGAGGATTTTCACAATAAATTGCTGAAAATCCGTATCTTTGGTGAAAATAAACTCGAAACACTTGCTGTTATTCGGCATTATATAAAGGACTTGCACGATACTTTTGAAAACCTTGATTTTGACGAGATGGTTCCCTGTATTTGCGAAGAGTGTAAAAATAATAAAGATGAGCCGTTCTTCTACGAATACGATTTATTAAAAAAATACGAAGAGAAGAACATCATGGAAATCAGGTGTGACAGAAGTTTGCATAATGTAAATGTCATTTCTCTGATGAAGGGAGTTTTCATTCCTGAAGAAGAAGACGAACTTATAAAAAAAGGCGGAATATATA
>CAZIKS010000046.1:3057-19524 GCA_964539795.1 uncultured Pirellulales bacterium | reverse complement strand
CTATTTATTAAGTTAGCGCAATAGTGTACCACGCTAGCGCTATTTCCTGCATAGGTACCCGTGCCCCTATGTATTTATACCCTGGGTATTCGTGGTTCAGTTAGTATTGCCTGTTTCATCTAACTTACCCATTTTAACATTTTAATCCCTCTCATTTTGAGAGAGCAATTTTGCCCCGCTCGAAACTACCCATTTTAACATCGGTGCAAGAATTAAAAAATAATGTGCAATTTGGTTCTTCTTTACACAATAAAACGAGTCATTTTTTCGCTTTTTTTTCATTTTTTCCGCTTTTTGTCACAAATCTCGTTTTTTTGTTAAAAAATCCCCCCTTTTTTCCCCATCTTCAATTAACTGCTGTTGCCGTGAAAAATCGTATCAAATGCGCATGTATTCAGGGGCCCGAATGGTATATTTCCAAAAATTTTTTAATACTTTCTGCATGAGCACTTACAACTTTTTCCCCTTTCAAATCGCGAGAATTTTCGTATCAAATGCGCAAGTTCCTCTAATTATAGGGAGCGTGTTTTTTCACACTCCTTGAAAATTTATAAATAATGGCTACCGAACCAGGAATTGTGAAGTACTTAATTATGCAAAACAAACCCAATTTTCTTCAACACCAAATGCCCATAAGCCCTTATATTATAAAGCATTACGACAACTTTCGCCTCCTCGGACGCTGCAAAAACAAACCCAATTCAAACCCAATCAAACCCAATTTCAAACCCCGCTGGGGTGGGAGGCTGGCGCTGTCAAGCCCTCCCTACTCGATTGTGAAGTTCAGTGCACATCTATTATTGTATTGAGATTGATAATTTACACCGGGGGCATATAATTGGCCTTTAAAATGCAAAACAACAATAACAAAATATATACGGTCAGCCAGATTAACTCGCTAATCAAAGGTGTTCTGGAAGATAATCTGCCGGGACGTTTGACAATTCGAGGCGAGATAACGGACTTTCGGCCGCATCAGAGCGGACACCGCTACTTTTCGCTGAAAGACAAAGTTTCAAAAATTCCCTGTGTTATGTGGAAAAGCAGCCTGCGAAGGTTAAAATTCGAGCCGGAAAACGGCCAGGAAGTTCTGGGGATGGGTTTTATTGAAGTTTATGTACCGCACGGCAAATACCAGTTTATAGCTGACAGGCTTGTGCCGGCAGGTCTGGGAGACCTGCAGATGGCGTTTGAGCAAATGGTCGAGCGGCTTGGGGCGCAGGGACTTTTTGACCAGAGTCATAAGAAAACACTGCCAGCTTATCCTGAAAGAATCGGGATATTAACCAGCGAATCCGGGGCGGCGGTAGGAGACATAAAAAACAGTATCCATAATCGCTGGCCCTGCGCCAAATTGTTTCTCTATACGGTGCCGGTTCAGGGTGAAGGAGCGGCAGAAAAGATAGGGGCCGCTATCGACGAGGTGAACAGGCAAAATAAAAAACTCGAACTTGATATTCTGATTGTGGGCAGAGGCGGAGGTTCCCGGGAGGATTTGTGGACGTTCAATGAAGAGGTTCTGGCCAGGGCGATATTCAATTCTGAAATACCTGTTATAAGTGCAGTCGGGCATGAATACGATACGACAATTGCAGATTTGGTGGCCGACGCAAGGGCCTCGACTCCGACAAAGGCGGGCGTCATTGCAGTACCGGATATGAAGGAAATCCTGGATAATCTGGCAGGTATTAAAAGCAGGCTGAAAGGCAAAATCGAAGCGGTTTTAGAACTGGCAGGGCAAAACCTGAAAACCGTCCTGGCCAGTGCTATATTTAAGAGGCCGATGTTGTGTGTTCGTAACAGAGAGCAACAATTGGATGAGCTCCTGAGCCTGCTTTCAGGGCTGATAAAACAGGTAAAGGCTGACAAACATGCCCAACTGCACGAAAGCTACAAACTGATTGTAAGTATCGAGCCGCATCGAATTTTGGGAAAAAAAACGGTTGGTTTGAATAACCTGCAGAATCGAGCAAAGGCGGCGATAAAGACTGTTATAAACAGACATCAGATTCGGATTACAGCCCAGATGAATCGGCTGGCGGGACTTGACCCAAAATCTGTTTTACTGCGCGGTTACAGCATCACCACCAATAAAAAAACAGGCAAAGTGATTGCTAAATCAGAGGACGTTGAAATCGGGGATATGATGGTAACTGAGCTTGCGGAGAAAAATTTGATTGAAAGTGAGGTTAAAATCAAGCAGAATAAAAGATTGAGGCGTTAGGAAAATATTATGGCAAAAGAAAAAAAAGATACCGGCAAACCAAGCTTTGAAGAAGCTATCAAGGAACTTACCGAGATTGTTCATAAGATAGAGAGCGGTGAAACGCCGCTGCAGGACAGCCTGGAGCAATACGAAAGAGGAATGACTTTGATTAAGCACTGCAGGGAAATACTTAAAAAGGCGGAGAAACGAATCGAGAAAATATCGGAGTCGAAAGAGCAAGGTGGAAAGTAGATTTGATTGGTGAGTTTTGAGTTGACCCGAAACCGAACATTTTGCGAGCGTGGCGGAATTGGCAGACGCGCCAGGTTTAGGTCCTGGTGGGCTTTTTAGCCTGTGGAGGTTCGAATCCTCTCGCTCGCAGTTTTTTTCTAACAGACAAGAAACTTCATTGAAAAGAAAGGAGACACAAAAATATGCAGACGCTCAAATTAGGTTTTATCGGGGCAGGATTTGTCGCTAAGTTTCACGCTATCGCACTAACCCAGGTTCGCGGGATTGAGCTTGCGGGAATATATAAACGCAGCGGCGCCGAGGAAGTAGCAGGCTTTGCAAAAGAAAACGGGCTTGGCGACTGCAGGATTTATTCCACGGTGGCGGAACTCTGTAATAACTGCGATGTGGTGGCAATACTGGCGCCGAACTATGTCCGTGTCGAACACGCCGAACAAATTGTCGAAGCAGTCAAGGCAGGCGCAGCCCTTAAGGGTATTATCTGCGAAAAACCCCTTGGTCGAACTGTTGCCGAGGCGAAAAAACTTGTGGCTTTAGCAAAAGAGGTCAACCTGCCTACAGCATATATCGAAAACCAGCTTCATATGAAATGTATCAAAAACGCCCTGACCCAAATCGCTCCACAGCAAAAAATAATGGGGCCTCTCGCAATTGCGCGCTGTTCTGAGGAGCATGCAGGCCCACACAAAGGCTGGTTCTGGGATCCTACCCAACAGGGCGGCGGGGCACTTTCCGACCTTGCCTGTCACAGTATAGCGGTAAGCTGGTTTGTGCTTACACCAATCGGTAAAGATGTCAGATTCCTTGAGCCGGTCTCAATCAACGCAGAGACAGCTTTATTGAAATGGGGCCAGCCAGCCTACCGTAAGCAACTTCTTGATAATATGGGAGTTGATTACAGTAAAACACCGGCGGAGGACTTCTGCACCGGCATCGTTACATTCCGCAACCCGGAAACCGGACAGATAGTCAAGGCCCAGTTTACGAATTCCTGGATGTATGACAAGCAGGGATTGAGAATATATATGGACGGTATGGGGCCGGGTTACGCTTTTGAAATCAACTCGCTTAAATCACCACTCGAAGTGTTTATCGGCGATGTGGCCGCCGCTGCTGTTGCCGACGCGGAAAAAGCCCTCGAAAAGGCAACCGCCACACGCGGTCTTCTGCCTGTACAGCCTAATGAGGCCGACCTTTTCGGTTATGTCGATGAATTTATAGATGTGCGAAAAGCATTTCTGGCCGGCAAAGACGCCTTTCTAAACTGGGAGTACGGCCTCGAAATAACAAAGCTTTGCCAAGCCGCATACCTGTCTGCTGAGCGTCAAAAGACCATAGACCTTACCGACCCGGCCACCCAGAAGGAACTTGATTCCTATACATCCCTGATAGCACAAGGTAAGGGAGCCGAGGTTCTGTATAGATAGATTACACTGAGAATAATTTAAAAGCTCAGATGTATCACAAAACATCTGGGCTTTTTTACTGAAAATGATATCTGATTATTTTGCCCTGAAGACATGATAACAAGTCTACTTAAGGTCTATTTTAACCAGGCGCTGCTGCAGACGAGCGGCGGCATCGGTCTCAAATATCTCTATCTTGGCAGGAACCAAAACACCCTGCTTTTCGGCTTTGTCATAGTCATAGCCACGAACCATTAGAAACTTTTCTTCATCAGAAGCAACAAACCAAACCATATCAACTAACGAAGTATCCCTGTCCTGGTAGAAAACCACTTTAGACCAATGCGAAAGGTCGGAAGCAAGAATTCTATTCCGTTCGGTAGGATGATACCACCTGCCTTCTATTTTTATCGGAGCAGGTCCCTCATTAAACTTAAAAGAGCGGTCTAAAAAACGTGCCGGTGCTGTTGTGATATTCAATACAGCTTCTGCAAAATGTTGCGCATCCAGTGCAACAGGTAAAGTGGAGGTTCTCTCTGCACCTTCAAATATGCTGAACTGCTCATCTGATAAATGCCAAACGAATTTGTATTGGGGCTCACAGGCTGAAATCCAGATGGAATTTGACCATGGTTCAATCCGATATTTATGCTCAGTCAGGTAAAAACTGCCGTCCTGCTCATAAAAAGTAACCACACAATCAAGTTGAAAACTTTGTGTATTTATCCAGGCCTGACGCCCCCCCACCGCTTCAAATGCAGCAGACGCAAAATCCGGGATAGTAAAATCTGCGGATTTCAAGGGCAAAGGTGCAATACCCGCCTTTTGGGCCTGCTTACATCCTACAACAAAAAGCATTACCATAATCAGCAAACATACCACCAAGTTAGACAATCGATTAATCATTTCCTCACCTCATCGTTTGTTTTAACCTTCCGGTTTAGTTTTATCACAACCACAGGGCAAGTTTGCAAGCTGTTCCATCAGGGCATATCTTTCTGTTGCATCTTGTCTTGCAAGCTTTAGCAACTCGGCGGCGGCCTGCGGCTTTGTCTTTTTCAATGAGCGATAACGGTTTTCACCGTAAATATATTCCTCAAAGTCAATTGTGGGCTTTTTGGAATCAAGCTGCAACGGATTTTTACCCTGTTCGCTGAGTCTTGGGTCAAACCTGTACAACGGCCAATAGCCGCAACCAACGGCTTTTTTCTGCTCTTCATAACCGGCAGTCATATTGATTCCGTGAGCGATGCAATGTGAATATGCAATTATAAGTGAAGGGCCAGGATAGCTTTCTGCCTCTACAAAAGCCTTTACGGCTTGATTGGTATTTGCACCAATCGCCACTTTGGCGACATAAATATTGCCATAGACCATAGTCAGCAGTCCGAGGTCCTTTTTGGGGCTTGGTTTTCCGGCAGCGGCAAATTTGGCGACCGCCGCCCTTGGTGTGGATTTCGACATCTGGCCGCCGGTATTTGAATAGACCTCGGTATCCAGGACAAGAACATTAACATCATTGCCACAGGCCAGAACATGATCCAAACCACCATACCCAATATCATAAGCCCATCCGTCACCTCCAAGAGCCCAGACAGATTTGCGTACAAGATAGTCGGCAACGGTCAATAGCTGTCTGCAATCGGGGCATTTACTCTTGTTGCACTGTTCTTTTATTTTATCCACACGAGATCTTTGCTCTTCGATAGAAGCTTGGGCGGGGTCATTAGCCAATGCAGCGGTCCGTACTTGTTCAGCAAGGGCAGCATCAACACAGTCGTCTTTTGCCACCTTATCGAGCAACTCAAGGGCATAAACTTTGAATTTATTAATTGTCAGTCGCATACCCATAGCAAACTCTGCATTGTCTTCAAAAAGGCTGTTGCTCCAGGTTGGTCCTCTGCCATCTTCTCTTTTCCTGTAAGGGGTCGTCGGTAAATTGCCGCCGTAAATCGACGAGCAGCCGGTTGAATTGCCAATCAAAGCCCTGTCCCCAAAAAGTTGTGTCAATAGCTTTACATAAGCGGTTTCACCGCAACCGGCACAAGCACCGGAATATTCAAACAAAGGCTGAATTAACTGACTTCCTTTTACGGTATCAGCCTTGAAGAGCTTTGCATCGGTATTTGGAATCGACAGGAAATACTTATAATTTTCTCTTTCGGTGCTGCGAATCGGCTCCTGGAGCACCATATTGATTGCCTTTCGGCCAGTAGGTTGTTTGTTTGCGTCTTTTTCCACCCCCGGGCAAGCGAGCACGCAAGCCCCACAGCCTGTACAGTCTTCCGGAGCAACCTGAACGGTGAACTTCATACCGGCAAAATCCTTGCCTTTGGCGTCGGCACTTTTGAAAGTCGCAGGAGCATCTTTAAGGTACTTCTCGTCATAAGCCTTTATCCTTATGGCTGCGTGCGGACAAAGCAGAGAACACCTGCCACACTGAATACAAATATCCGGCTCCCAAGCTGGTATGTTTACGGCGATGTTGCGCTTTTCATACTGGGTTGTACCGGTGGGGAACTTGCCGTCGACCGGCATCTTGCTCACAGGCAAATTGTCACCCCGACGAGCCATAATCTCGGCGGTAACATCTTTCACAAAATCAGGGGCATCGTCCGGCACAACAGGCGGCATCTTTATTTTGCTTGTAACTTTGTCCGGAACCCTAACCTGATAAATCCTGTCAAGAGCGCCATCAACGGCCGAGTAGTTCATTTCAACAACCTTATCACCTTTCTTCCCATAGGTCTTTTTGATCGCGTCCTTGATTGCCTTGACGGATTTATCAATCGGGATAATACCGCTGATTTTGAAAAAAGCGGTCTGCATAATCATGTTGATTCTCGCCCCTAAGCCAAGTTCGGCGGCAAGTGAAATCGCATCGATAACATAGAACTTCATTTTCTTGTCGATTAGCTGCTTTTGCACTTCCTGCGGGAGAGTATCCCAAACTTCGTCTTTGCCGTGACTGCTGGTCAGCAGGAATGTAGCACCGTCTTTGGCTGTTGACAGCATATCATATTTTTCTAAAAAGCTGGGGTTATGACAGGCGACAAAGTCGGCTTTAGTCACAAGATAAGGCCTTCTAAGGAGCTGCCTGCCGAAACGCAGATGTGATATGGTAACAGCGCCGGCCTTTTTCGAGTCGTATACAAAATAGCCCTGAGCATAATTGTCTGTCTGCTCACCAATGATTTTGATGGAGTTTTTGTTGGCACCTACGGTACCATCGGAACCGAGGCCATAAAACATGGCTGAATAAACCTCCTGATCCGTAATCTCGAATGACTCATCAACATCCAGACTGGTATTTGTCACATCGTCAATAATTCCAACCGTAAAGCCGTTCTTTGGCTCAGCAGCATCGAGATTATCAAAAACAGCTTTTACCATAGCCGGCGTAAACTCCTTTGAGCTGAGTCCATATCTGCCGCCAACAATCAGCGGATATTTATCAAAAGGAGCGTTGCCCTCGGCCATTGCCTCCCCGACAGCGGTGCGAATGTCGAGATAGAGCGGTTCGCCAAGGGAGCCGGGCTCCTTGGTCCTGTCTAAAACCGCGATTTTCTTCACGGTTTTCGGCAAAACATCAATAAAATGTTTAGTGCTGAACGGCCTGAAAAGACGAACCTTCACAACTGCAACTTTCTGACCTTTGGCAGTTAGAAACTCAACGGTCTCGTGAGCGGTGTCGGCCCCGGTGCCCATAACTACGATGATTTTCTCGGCATCATCGGCGCCGACATAATCAAACAAATGATAACTTCGGCCAACAAGCTTTGCAAATTTGTCCATCGTCTCCTGAACAATCTGCGGCGCAGCTAAATAATATTTATTAACCGTCTCTCTGCCCTGAAAGTAAACGTCAGGATTCTGGGCGGTTCCTGAAATTACAGGTCTATCCGGCGAGAGTGCTCTTGCCCTGTTTTGGGCGACAAATTCGTCATCAATCATAGACCGCATATCATCAAAAGTTAATTCCTCGACCTTCTGAACCTCATGACTGCTTCTAAATCCATCGAAGAAATTCAGGAAAGGCACTCGTGAAGCCAGCGTAGCCTGTTGAGAGATAACAGCTAAATCCATAATTTCCTGAATGTTGCAGGCACAAACAAGTGCAAAACCGGTCTGGCGACAAGCCATCACGTCCGAATGGTCGCCGAAAATTGAAAGTGCCTGACAGGCTAAAGAACGGGCTGATACATGAAAGACAGTTGGCAGCAGTTCTCCGGCAATTTTGTACATATTGGGAATCATCAATAACAGCCCCTGTGAGGCCGTAAAAGTTGTTGTCAAAGCCCCCGTGGCCAAAGCACCGTGCACGGCTCCGGAAGCTCCGCCTTCGGACTGCATCTCCGTAACCGAAGGAATCGTTCCCCATATATTAGACTCACCCTTGGCCGACCTGGCATCGGCGATTTCGCCCATAACCGAGCTCGGGGTAATCGGATATATTGCTATCACTTCATTCGTAGCATGGGCCACATACGCTGCGGCGGTATTACCGTCAATTGTAACCATTCTGCGCTTCATAACTTCTCCAATCTCTATGTAAAATGAACTCCAAAACACTCTCATATCCAGAGGCCGCCGAGCAAGCCGGCCACGACCAGATACGATTTATTATTCACAAGGTGTTTTTATACAATCTTTTACTCAAAGAATCAATGTAAATTTCTCCGGATAGACGAAATTGGCAAAGTCATCACCGGATAAATTCTGCAAAAATTCGCAAAAAAATATTGATTAAATGCGACACCTCCGTTAGTTTTATGAAAGGTTAATAATACGAGTTTTTGGAGTGAACAATTATGGCAACAGCAAAAATGCCCCATCCAGGTCATAACAAGCACTTGTGTTATCTGAATAATTTAGGGTTCCAGATAAGTTTTCCAAAAGAATACAAAGCCCTTGTAAGGAACGGCAAATTTGTCTGCAAAGTCTGCGGTCGAGTCGCAGCAAAGGAAACAAACCTTTGCAAGCCCGTGAAGCTTTAAGGGGAATTTTCAGACACTTGTCTGGACAAATTTTCACCAAGCTGTTTGCTTGATGTCTTTCCAGCCGGCCTGCTGCAGGTCAACAGCGAGTATTTCAGCACGGTTTATGAGCCACCGGTTATCCGGCTCTTTCTGCAGGTTTAATTCCACCTTTGTAAACATTTCGCGCTTGGAGTTATATATGTAACTTTCCTGGTCAAATCTTATCCGGACGGTGAAAGTAGCTGTGGCAGTCGTCTTTGGTGACGAGAACTCTATTTTCCCAATTCTTGTTATATTTTCTTCAACCAGAGGCCGAGACAAAGTCCCTCTGCAGTGAGACATCAGATGCTGCTTGCTGGGGTGAAATGAGTCACGATAATATGGTGAAATAAGTTGCTCGATTGCATCAGGGTTTTCCTCTTCAACAGCCGTTGCGGCTGTTTTGATAAGTACTTTGATTTTCTCGGTATCGGTCTGGATGAAGTAATCCAACCCAAAAGCAGCAACAACAATCAATAGGGGTAAAAACCATTGCCACCAGCGGCACTTATCCGGAGAAAAACTTCGGATTATTAGCAGTATAAGTACAACAATCGCTGCTGTAATCAGCAGTCCCCAGGGATGTTCAAAAACCTGGAACATTCGTTAAAAACTCCTCTGCTTAATATTATCAGTTTCTCAAGGCCTGCACCGGTGAAGGTATTCGACCGCGACGGGCTATGAACTTCGGTGAGGCGGTTTTAGGGACCTTCATAACCGGTGCCGAGCCCAAGAGGCCGCCAAAATGCACCATCTCGCCGGGCTTTTTGCCTGGAACCGGAATTACGCGTACACTGGTTGTTTTGTTATTTATAACGCCGATGGAAAGCTCATCAGCGATAATTGACGAGAGTACTTCGGCTGGTGTGTCACCGGGAACAGCAAACATATCCAGACCCACCGAACAAACACTTGTCAGGGCTTCAAGCTTTTCTAAATTCAAGGTGCCGGTTTTGACAGCTCGGGCCATACCCGCATCTTCACTGACCGGAATAAAGGTCCCGGAAAGTCCGCCAATATTGCCTGAAGCCATTGCGCCGCCCTTTTTTACCGCATCCATAAGCAACGCTAAAGCGGCGGTCGAACCCGGCAAACCCATTTGCTGAACTCCCATCGCCTCAATAATCTCGGCGACGGAATCTCCGGCGGAAGTTGTGGAGGCCAGGGAAATATCGACGATGCCAAAATCCACTTTCATCAGTTCTGCCATTTCTCGGCCGATAAGCTCGCCGGCGCGGGTGATTTTAAAAACGGTTCGCTTGATAACTTCGGATAATTGGGTCAGGTCACAATCAGGATTCTGCAAAACGACGTCGCGAACAACACCTGGACCGGATATCCCGATATTCAATGAAAAATCAGGTTCGCCGATGCCGTGATGTGCACCGGCCATAAATGGATTGTCTTCAGGGACATTGGCAAAAACGGCTATTCTGGCACAGCCGATACCGTTCTTAGTGCGAGAGGCTAATTGCTTAAGCGTATGGCCAAACTTTTCGACGGCGTTGACATTTATACCCGCTGTAGTGGAAGCTAAATTCAGGAAGCCGCAAAGTCTCTCTGTTTTTGAAAAGGCCTGTGGAATTGCATCAATTAAATTCTCATCGGCGGCGGTCATACCTTTCTGAACCATTGCACCAAACCCGCCAATAAAGTCGATGTCAGCTCTCCCTGCGGCGGTGTCAAGAGCTTTGGCCAATCGAACGGCTGTGGATATTTTGCGCGGCAGGGGCTCAAGCAACAGCGAAGCGGGAGTAACAGATATTCGACGATTGGTTATCGGTATGCCATATTTTTGTTCTATGAAATCAGCAAACTCATTTAAAAGTTTTCCCTTTTCGACAATGCGTTTGTGTATTCGTGTTGTTAGCCTGCTGAGATCGCGATCCATACAGTCTTTTAAGTTGACGCCGAGGGTGACAGTGCGGATGTCAAAATGATGATGAAGCGTCATTTTTACAGTTTCGAAAACCTCTTCTGCCGATATTCGCATAATCAGACCCTGTGCATTACCTTGAAAATATTTTCGTCCTGGAAGGTGATATTCAGCGACATCTCTTTACCTGTTTTTTTGAGTTGCCTTCGAATTTTATCCATACCAATGGCGGCATCGGTTGTGTCGACAGCCATTATCATTACGAAGTACTCTTCCATAATTTTCTGGTTTACGTCCACGATATTTATATTTGCTTTGGCCATAGCGGTGGCTATCTTTGCAATTATGCCGACCCTGTCAACACCCGTTACAGTCACGATACAGATTTGAGCGTTTTTCTTCTTAGCCATTTCTTTCTCCTAATCACGGCTAATCCGCCATAGTGTAGTTACTTTATACAGCAGTTTACCACTTTATTTTTTTAAGTCGGCGTGTTTTTTCGTGATTTGTCATATCAGATGCCAAAGCTGTAATGGTTATAAAACCCTCAACCAGAGATGTTATATCTGTCGGGCCGTCTTCGTCACGATGAATGCCGCCGGCTAATTGAAAGACGGTTTGGCCCTGCTCATTTTTCTGGCTAATATAGTACTCGTGGAATCCTCCTGTTGACTGCGGTACGATTTTTATGCCTTTCGGCTGGCCTTGTGATAACAGCGGTATATTGATATTTATCACTTCCCCAGCTTTGACCGGCATAAGTTTTTTGAGGATTTTCGTGCAATATTGGGCGGCACTTTCAAAATCCGGCTGTGAGCCAGGCCTTTCAACAGCCAGACTCATCGCAACAGCAGGAATTTCCAAAAACGCCCCTTCTATCGCAGCAGCAACAGTACCGGAATAGTAAACATTTATTCCTACATTGGCACCGCTGTTTATACCTGCAACAAGCAGGTCTATAGGCTCAGTGCAAAGCTGCATCAAGGCGAGTTTAACACAGTCAGCGGGCGAGCCCTGAACGCTAAAACCGGTGAATTGGCCATTGATGTCAACTTTGTTGCATACCAGAGGCTCGGCAAAAGTAATACTGTGGCCGGCTCCTGAGCGGCTATCGGCTGGGGCAACTACCGTAACATTGCCTATCTCGACAAGCTCTTTATAAATGGCTGCCAGGCCGGGTGCAAAAATACCATCGTCATTTGTCAATAATATTTGCATACACCGTGTTATGTAAAACCTTTTGTATACTACGTTAACCGATAAAACAAACACCGCTCTATATTAATCATTAATATTGTAATTGCCGACGATGCTTGTGTCAATTGACACCTTCAGGATATAACATATAATAATCGCTTATGAAAAAATATACGCCGGATAAAAAGTGTATTGTAATGACAAGAGACGAGGTTCGTGCGTTTGACAAATGGGCTATAAATACGCTCGGCATTGCCGGTGTGGTCTTGATGGAAAACGCAGGGCGAAGCTGCACCGAAATTATTAAAGAGAAACTGGCCGGTATTACAAACCCTAAGGTTTGCATATTCTGTGGGACGGGAAATAATGGCGGGGATGGATATGTAATCGCCAGAAGCTTATTAAACAGTGGTTTTAGAGTTGCGGTAACTATATGCGGTGAGCGCGAGAAAATCAAAGGCGAAGCAAAGGCCAATTTAGATATTTTAGAGAAGTTAGGCCAGCCCATCGAACAATTAAACCTCAAAGACAACAACATCCCCAGCCGGGTAAAAGCCTTCGCAGCCGGTGCCGACATGCTCATTGACGCTCTTTTAGGCACGGGATTGAAAGGACAACTGAAAGGTAAATACCTGGAATTGATAGAAAGCATAAATGCGCGGAACCTGCCTGTTTTAGCGGTGGATATTCCTTCCGGCTTGGATTGCGACACGGGCGAACCGCTTGGTGCAGCTATAAAAGCAACCTATACCGTGACCTTCGTTGCGATGAAAAAAGGCTTTACTCTATCAAGAAACGTTGCCGAATATACAGGCGAAATCTTCGTTGCATCCATTGGTGTTGAACCAAATGCACAAACGTATCCCCAAGGGCGTGTAGGTACTTACTGAAACGCACCTGCCCTGGTGGATTGATTACTGTAGCCGATAAAAGATAGGAATCTTTCTCCGTTAAACAGTGGAATATGCAATCTTTCCGCCCGGTTTTGAATCATCTTATAATCGGCGAGTCTTTGCAGAGAGGCCTCGTATTTTTGCATCGCCATCGGGTCCACTTCCAACATTTCAAAAGTCGGCTTTGGAAGAACCCGCGGAGGCTTGCCGAGAATCAAGAAATCTGTTTCGGTGGAAACGGTATCAACCACTCTGCCGCCCCATTTTTGAATAAGTTTCTTTATTTTATCGACAGCATTCTCGTCAATAATCGCATCGCCGTTAAGGTCAAAATCACCGGCAACCACGAATGTATTCTTCCTGTCGCGGTCCCATATTAAGTTTGCGATAACATCATCGAGAGCTATGGGTCTTTTGTTTTTACGTTCATCATAAGCTGCAGCAAAGTCGTTGAGAATTCTTAGTCTCTGAGTTGAGCCTTCGGCGAATTCTTCAAAATCCCTTGTTCGTTCCTTCGACGGCTTTTCAAGAGAGAGCATAATATTTGCCGCATCCATATTTTCACCAAGCAACTCGTTCAGGGCCTTTTCATAATCAAGTGAAGGCATAATGCGCGCGGCTGAAATGTTTTTCATAACATTGAATACTTCGACCTCGGCTTTTCCCTTGCCGTCTCTGGGGATAGGGGTATTTTTGTCATAAACCGCAAATGTCAAGCCCCTATAAACACGGTCGTCACTTCCGAGGTTCAAATGAACTATCCCCGCCCGGTCATCTTTCAGTATTATTTTGCCGTCGGGTTTAACCGCCGCTGTCTCTATGTCCGGTGACGGCACAATAGCCTGGAACTGCATTTGAATATTTTTCATCTTATCGGCCGCTATCATTAATTCGGCCTGTGCTTTCCGCAGAAGGTCCTGAGTAGTTCTATGTTCGTTTCTTTCCTCGTCCAGTTGTGTCACAAGAGTCTGAACCTGCTGTTCGGTAGTTTGTTCCATCAGAGCTTTAAGGCCATCATAGTCGCTTTTGATGTCATTAACCTGCTTTTCGTATTTTTCCTTTTCGGCCAGGAGCTTTTGTTCTTTTTCAAAACTGGCTGCCATTACTTCACTAAAACGTTTCTGCAGTTCTTCAAGCTGCTTCAGCGTAGCAATTCCCATAGTTTTGACATTGCTGAGCCTTATTTGCAGTTTTTCAATAATTCGAACAAGTCCGGTCGAATTGGGATCGATGTTTTCAACATCAGGATGTGTCCTGGCCAGTGTTTCCAATCCTTCCCGGACTTTTGTGTTGGCCGTGTCAGCCTTTACTTCGGCGGATGTTTCTTCTGGAATCTCTCCTATAACCAAAGATACCGTTTCATCAAGATAATCAACCATTTTGCCGAGATAATTCTCGTTCCTCTGCTTTGCCCCAACTACTGTTCCTGCCCTTTGTAAAGAGACAGAACCAGCCATTTCCCTAAGCTCATTTGTGGCGGTATTTGCCTGTGTTTTGAAGTCCTCGGTTTTGACGTAGAAGATAATTGCAGCAATAAGTGCGGCAAGAAAAAACCCGACAAAGATTATCAGGGTATATAGCATGGCATTGCTCTGCTGTCTTTTGCCCGGTGGCATATTAAAACTCCTTAGAAATAGTGAAAAAACAACAATTAAGGCCGTTCAGACTATATATTATCGCTTCTAAAGGCCTCTAAGTCAACAAAAAAACAATAATCACTGTTAAAAAGGGTAATATGGCAGTTTAGAATTGTTATCGGCTTGATTTATAGGTTTAAGACAGTTCTGGAAACTAAAATTTTAAAAATTATCCAAAAGAGCCGGCAGCCGGGTGATATTGTGTATAACATATCGGGCTGAGGCGCCTGATTCGGGGGCGGATTGCGTGTGAATACGTGCGGGACGAATTAGCTGTACAGTCAAAAAACCTAATTTGTTAGGCGCTATAAAATCCTTTTTCTCATTATCCGCCAAATAAACAATGTTTTTGGGTTGAGTGTTTAATATCTGCATTATTTTTTTAAAACCAGCCGGTGAAGGCTTCCAGAATTCTCTGCCAAGGGCCTCGGTGTAAATTATAGACTTAAAATATTTTTCAATTCCCAAGGCCTGGACTTTCAATTTCTGGGCTGGCAAAAAGCCGTCTGTAATCATAGCCAGCGTGTATTTTCCGGTCAGCTGATCCAGGACATCTCTGCTTTCGGCTGGGAGTGTTATTTTCGGGACGTGATTTCTATAAACCTCTATCAAATCAGTGATTAGCTTATCGCTGTCTGCGGCGGCTATACCAAGTTCTTCAAGGGCAGTATTAAATGTTTTTGTTCGATTTCCGGCTGTAAACTGCTGCCAGAAAACCTCAAAAATTTGCTCGGCAGAGGGCATTTCAGGTAAGCCGGCGAGAAATTCGGCTACGGAGGTAAAACCACTTCTGCAGTAATCAATTTCGTCGTAAAGTGTGTCGTCTAAATCAAATACAATCGTAGTGAACATAATATTTTTGCGGAAAAATTAACTAAAAATCAGCACGAAATTAAACGGAACAAATAAAAATGTATATAACGTATTATGTCCGTTAGAGTATAATATTTCACATTATTCGGTTCAGGTAACGAAATCTTTATTAAGCTAATGTACGGCTGATACGTATTTTACGACGGTTATAAGATTACCGAATCGGGAAAAAGAAAGCAATGAGAAACCTGTTATGAGTGCTGTAAGATTACAGAAAGTTTTGGCGGCGGCGGGTGTGGATTCGCGGAGAAAGTGCGAAGAGTTGATTTTAGAGGGGGCTGTGCGGGTTAATCGAAAGGTGGTTGATACACTGCCGGCATTTGTTGAGCCGGAAAATGACATAATAACCGTAAACGGCAAAAGGATATCGGCAGAGAGGAAGGTTTATTTCCTTCTTAATAAGCCAAAAGGGGTGATTTGCAGCAACAAGGACCCGGATGGTAGGAAAAGAGCAATAGATATGGTTCCCAGCCGGGAGCGAATTTTCTGCGTCGGCAGATTAGATATCGATACCACAGGGCTAATAATACTGACCAATGACAGCGAGATGGCAAACAGATTGACGCATCCAAGATATGAAATAGCAAAGACTTACGTTGCCAAGGTTAAAGGGCAAGCCGTCGGGGAGAAGGTAGAGAGGCTGAAAAGAGGAGTCTGGATGGCAGAAGGCAGGACGGGGAGGGCGAAAGTGAAGATATTGAAGCGCAGCGAAAAGGAGTCGCTGCTGGAAATCACTATCAGACAAGGACTTAACAGACAGGTGCGGAGGATGCTGGCGAATGTGGGGCTGAGAGTGAAATCGCTGAAAAGAACGCAGATAGGAAAAATCACTGAACGCGGGCTGGGGGTGGGGAAATTCCGGGTACTGAGTAAAAAAGAAGTAGAGAACCTTAGAAAAAAAACAGGGGTGGTTGGCAAAATTCCGGGCTAAAAATGGGGGTGGGGTTTGAAAAAAAGCGAAAAAAAGACGAAAAAACGAACAAAAAGCGGAAAAAATGAAAAAAAAGCGACAAAAAACGCACAGGTTTTTTAAAATCGGACATTTTCTTAGTGTGTGGGGCGGCTTACGTATTGCGTCGGTAGTAGCTGATGGTGGAGGTTGAGTAGAA
>CAZIKS010000046.1:0-3047 GCA_964539795.1 uncultured Pirellulales bacterium | reverse complement strand
AGAATGTTAAAATGGGTAAGATGGGGGGAGGGGGAAAGGTTGAAAATGCGGGTGTAAAAATTTTTTAGAAAAATTAAAAAAAATAGTATTGACAGGTATCTTGTAATGCTATATACTGACAATTATGGACAATCGATTCTTCGACAACTGGTCAACTCAACTCCGTAAGGGGATGCTTGAGTTGTGTGTACTAAACGCTATCAAAGGCACAAGTTTGTACGGTTATGAAATCGTGCGAAGACTACGTGATATCAAGGGCCTTGTGATCAGCGAAGGGACAATTTATCCAATCCTGAGCAGACTCAAGCGGGAAGGTTTTGTGCAGACAACACTTAAAGAATCCACGGAAGGGCCCGCAAGAAAGTATTACGAGTTAACATCTAAAGGTGAAAAAATGTTAAGCCAAATGAACGATTACTGGAAGGACATCAAAACCGGAACCGATACGCTGAAAGGAGAGGACAAGTCATGAATAACTTAACCGATAATGCAAAAGAACACCTTGACAATTATCTACAGCAGGTAAGAGCCTGTCTGAAAGTTTGCTCTTCCATCGATGCAGATGAAGTAGAACAAAACATAAAAGAGCATATAGAAAGCGAACTTCAAGATTCAACTGAGCCAATCTCTTACGATGCACTCGATGACGTTTTGAAGAAGCTCGGCTCACCACAACAATGGGTGCCGGAAGAAGAAATCTCCTGGTGGCGAAAAATTATTCTTCGGCTGCGAAAAGGTCCCGAAGACTGGCGATTGGTGTACATATCATTTGGCTTGTTTTTGCTTTCATTTTTAGTTGGCAAGCAGATGCCGTTTTTTGCTGTTTTTTTGTGGCCTATTATCATATTTAGGGGTACATCTAATGTCGTCTTTCTTTTTGCCAGCTTCTTAGCAGCAAGAGCGGCGCTTGCGGTGGTGCCTGATAGAAACAAACTTGGCGGGCAGAAATGGTTACTTTATCCACCTTTGATTATTGTATATTTTGGTCTGGTAATCCTTATGTTAGGATGGCCAATAGCACCCTTCAGACTGGATGTTTACAAATATACCTTATCGGAAACTTCATTTCTCGTCATGGGGCTTTGGCTGGTATTGTTGGGGATGACATTTAGTATTTGGCCCAAGTTAGTCCGTACAATTTTTAGTCCTTTTACTGATTGGTGGAAACGCATACATGCTGTAACTTTGATAGTAGTGGGAGCAGTATTAGTGCTCGCATTTTTGACGGATTATTATGGGTAGTAGAGTAAGCCTGTCAGGTCACTATATGTAGAAATGCTGGTTTTCAAGATACCATTCTAACGCCTGTTTTTTATCCTTTCCAAAGTAATAAATTTTTCCTTTTATGACGGCTGGTAAGGGACTTACGCTCTATAAGCTATGTGCTGTGGGTGTGGCATAATAAAAAAGGCCGAGCAAAAAGCCCGGCCTTAGACTTAACGCCTAAATTTGTTGATTTGCTCTATTAATCACCTGTCCAAAAAGGATTCGGGTCATTAATATGGGCGGGAACTACACCACGTTTTCTCCGAGCAGGTCCCTGGAAAGACGGCAAACGTCGGCTGTACCTGTATTCTTCTGGAAAAACATCAATTTTCTTATTAACGTAAATGTTGTAATAAAACTTTTCGCCATCACTATAACGTTTCTGCATTCTTTTAAGAGGACTCAGATAGGCTGTCCATCCTCCCCGTTCAGCTTCGAGGATTAACCAATCTACAACCTCCAGCGCGCATTTATAATCCTTTGCAGTTCCCAGAAGAATCGCCAAGTCATTAACACGAACAAAATCTTTCCAGCCTGGCGTTCGTCCCTGTTCGATTTCTTTTTTAATCTGCTCAAGTTGTGCCGAGCGAAGTTCCGGCAGAGCTTCTCGGTAATGAATGTTTCTGATTTTTTCTTCAGAGTCTTCCGAATATCGCCAACCAAGTTCGACAGACAGTATGGATTCAACAAGCTCATCAGTTATGTTCATGTTTTCAGGTTCTTTATAATGCGCCATCTCCAGAAGAATACGGGCTGCATATCCAAAAGAATACGATACTTTTGAAAGACATCCGCCTCTTTGCCAGAATTTTTCTCGTAATGCCAAACCAGTGGCGACAAGTTCTTCAGTCGAAAGATTCTCAATATCTAATTTTTCCAAAAGCTCCTTGTACAGTTGCTCGCGCACTTGTGCATAAGCCGGCCAACTCCTGATAAAATCGTCCTGAGTTTTCCATACTTCTGTGTGACCAACAAGGGTAATATCCATTTTTGGCTCATCTTCCTCAAGACCAAGCAACTTCAGGTCCCCGACATCGGGCAAATCCATATCCTCGAACTCAGACAAATACGCTTCTACCGAAACCGCTTTTTCAACAGACGGTTCTTTTGGCTTAACAGCAGCAGAGCCGCGTTTTCTTTCCGAACTATAGTCTGCTGGGATATTCGGCTCAAACTCACTCGCATCAAACTGCACATCCCATACAAACTCATCCACTACCATTTTTGTTGTGTTAGTTGAACCTTTTGGAACAAATTCCAACTCCAACCATACCGGCAACTCCGTTTCTACATCAACCCAGAGTCGGGCAGCGAAACTTTCCAGTGGCGGCGGGTTTTCCTTCAACACCTTTGGGTCATCAACCTCGACTCCCTCGACTTCAATCCCATCGATTGTTTCAGGCCCCAGGGCCTTATAATCTGCCGACATAAATCTGCTGACTATTTTCCTCGGACTCATCTGGTCCATCTCACGAAGTTGGGCCTCGGATAAAGAACGACGCTCATACATCTTGGCCGGAGGACAGACGCCGATAAACTCTTTTTCCTGAAGAAGCAAAAAACTGCGCGTTATTAACTCTCCATTTCTGTAAGATTCCGTCTTATTTCCATGCTGTGAAGAGTTATACATAATCATCTCCGTCTCTGTTACAAACTCAAAACCTCCCTTTACCGGCCCGCTTGTCTCGGTTTGCCGCATTCGAAATACATAATTCTGAATTTCTTCGACCCTTTCAGCCACGGCCGCCCAGGCGACGGATGCTGGGTCAATCGAGCCACCC
>CAZIKS010000045.1:0-19645 GCA_964539795.1 uncultured Pirellulales bacterium | reverse complement strand
TAAAGTCCAACACGCCAAACCAATCACCCCAACCATAACTGACCGGTTACAGAAATACGTCAATTACTGCATAAAAATGGATTATTCCGCTTTTACTCTTGCAAAAAGGCAGGTTTCAGGCTATAATCTATTATTCGAAAGATATGATTAAAAACAACTTGTGAAAAAGTTAAAAATCAACGGAACAGAAGACCGCCTTTGCGCATCTTAAATAATAAAAAGGACAATATTTTTGCAAATAGGGAGGATTATTATGTGTAAGCGACGTGGATTTACACTGATTGAGCTTCTGGTGGTAATCGCCATTATTGCCCTGTTGATGTCGATACTGATGCCGGCCCTGGCGCGGGTCAGAAAACAGGCAAAAGAGGTCATCTGCCAGTCGAACCTGAAACAATGGGCCGCCATATTTGCGATGTACACCGGAGATAATGGCGGTTATTTTATGGAAGGCTGGAAACAAAAAAACAATGGATCCTGGATGGCGGCTCTCAGGCCGTACTATGGAGAGGACAGGGAAGAAGAAAGTTTAAGACAGGTTGAAAAGTGCTGCCCGGAAGCTATGAAACCTACCGACCGCGACCCCAGTGATATGTGCGGTTCAACCTTTGAACCGTGGGGCGGGCCATTGAGCTGGGCATTCGTGGGCGGCGGAAAACAAGGAGACTACGGAAGCTACGGCACAAACGGAGCTATTTATCACGACCCGGAAAGAGGCAACAAATGGAGCGAAAGTGCCTGGAGGCGCGATGATGTTAAGAATGCAGGCGAGATACCGATGTTTCTGGACGCAACCTTCGTTACCAGTTGGGGGGACTGGCAAAATGACCCTCCATTATATCCAGGAGCGGAATTCAGGGCGACCACTTATGCAAACGGCGACGGTTTGGGTGTTTACTGCATCCCGCGACACAGCGGACATATCAACGGGGCTTTTATTGACCGCTCCGTCAGAACGATTGAGCTTAAGGAGTTGTGGCTGCTGAGGTGGCATCGCAACTACGACTTAGCGGCGGCCAGGGAAAATGAGCCGGACTGGACGATAGGGACCGGCTGGATGGTGCCGCTTCCGGATGCTGATTTCATAAGAGAAGATTCGTAACTTAAAATTAACTTTGAGACAATAAAGGCCGGCCCTTCAAAACCGGCCTTTTTTTATCTGCACGGCCAAAAGCAAATCAGCCCGTCTTTCTTTTCACAGCTTTACCCCCCCATTCCGGAAAACCCGGCCTAAATTTCAAATGGCAGCGACGCCGTATCTGTTTTCTCTACCTGCCGCCAGCATAAACATTATTCTTGACATTACACTCAGCAAAAACATATTGTGTCTGCAATAATACAAACTAATACATGCTGATTACTCTGGAGAAACAGGATGGATTCACAAAAGACCATTATCGCAGGGCCTTTGCCGAATATCCCCTGGCAGGACCGCCCAAAAGACTGCTCCTGCGTCGTCTGGCGCTATGCCGACAATCCCGTGATTGAGCGAGACCTCATCCCCTGCTCCAACAGCATATTTAACAGTGCGGTCGTACCTTATAGCGGCGAATTTGCAGGGGTATTTCGGGTTGACGATAAATCAAGAACCATGCGGCTGCACAGCGGCAAAAGCAAAGACGGATTTGCCTTTGAAATCGACGAACAGCCGATTGAGTTTGTCTGCGATGAGCCGGAAATCGCCGAATTTGTGGAAGGATACGACCCGCGCGTCTGCCGGCTCGAAGACAGGTATTATGTAACCTGGTGCAACAACTATCACGGCTATACAATCGGGATGGCCTATACATACGATTTTAAGACCTTCGGCCAGATGGAGAATTCATTTCTTCCGTACAACCGTAACGGTGTCCTGTTTCCGAGGAAAATAAACGGCAAATACGCTATGTTCAGCCGTCCAAGCGACACCGGGCACACGCCGTTCGGCGACATTTTTTACAGCGAAAGCCCCGACCTGATTTACTGGGGCCGCCACCGGCATGTAATGTCGCCTACAAAAGACGCCAAAAGCGGCAAATGCGACTGGCAGTGCACAAAAGTCGGAGCAGGGCCGGTCCCGATTGAAACCACGCAGGGATGGCTGCTCTTTTATCACGGCGTACTGCGAAGCTGCAACGGCTTCGTCTATAGTATGGGAGCAGCCTTGCTCGATATCGACAAACCCTGGAAAGTCATATACAGGTCGAGAGAGTACCTCCTGAATCCTCGCACTCTCTATGAATGCGTGGGCGATGTCCCGAATGTCGTCTTCCCGTGTGCGTCACTGCAGGATGCCGCCACGGGCAGGATAGCAATTTATTACGGCTGTGCCGATACCGTAACAGGACTGGCCTTTTGTTATGTCGATGAGGTGCTCGATTTCCTTAAAGACAAGCATCTCTGAGAAGCCCCCGTGTCAATTCGGAAAAATTGCTGCTTATCGGCCGGTCTAATCTTTTTCGAGCTTGTCGTACCAGTTGTATTTCAAAAATACCGAAGTTACAGCCAGTATAACAATGCAAACCACCATCGGTTTGAATTTTTTAATCACAAGGAAGATGGGTATGGTCGTAAACATAAGCTGCCACACGATACCCACGACGACATTAACCGAATCCCTTTTGAAGTTGGCCTTTGTGGCAAAGTCAGGATTTTCCGCTATTACCTTCAGATGTATCGGCCTCCAGAATCCCCACGGACGAACCTGCCTGTAAAATCCCTTGAGCGTTTCATCAGTATCGGCGGGCGTCAACAGGCTAACAACCACGGAAGCGACCGCACTAAGGGCAAGATTAATCGGAAAGCTCTCCAGGGCCGTAAGCCCCGGCAGAAGCATCGGCAAAACAAGGGCTGATATTATACCGGCAATCATACCGGCAAAGTAACCGTACCCGTTCAGACGCCACCAGTGCCATCGCAGAACATTCGGCGCGATATATCCGCCGTAAAGACCCGCGGCTATCCACGTCAGCACCGTGTTGATTGATTCGGTTAAAAAACCGAAACAGATGCCGACTATCACAATTAATATCGAGCTGATATAACTCATCCGGATATATTTCCTGTCCGAAGCGTTTTTATTGACGTACCTTTTGTAAATATCGTTAACTATATATGCCGCTCCGGAGTTGACCGTTGAATCGAACGTGCTCATAAACGCCGCAAGCAGGCCGGCCAGTGTAAATCCGACCAGCCCAACAGGTATAAAGTTGCCAATGACATAAGGAAGAATCTGTTCGAAATCGACATCCGGACCCATCGCATTCAGCTGCCCGCTGAAGAATACCAGGGCAAGCACCGTAATGCCTGCTACCATCAGGTACCGCGGAAAAAACAGCACCAGCGATACAAAACCGCTCATAAGAGCCGCTGACTTCGAATCCCTGGCCGCCAGTACGCGCTGCATATCGTACCCGGGTGTAGGCCCGGCCATACTCGCAAGAAATCCCTTAAACAAAACCATCATCAAAAAGATGCCGAACAGTGAATACCCGTCACCGGATATTTTCGTATTCACCGCCTCTATCAAACCCGACCAGTCAAGGTCAAGACGCCACACAAAGCTGATACTCGACCAGCCCTCCGGAACAGCAGCCGCAAGCTGCTCGCTGCTGACTCGGCCAAGAGCAATACAGCAGATGAAAACCGAAACCGTCGTCAATATGATATATTGAATCAAGTCCGTCAACACTACACTGTACATACCGCCGAGGATTACATAAATGGTGGTGATGCTCATAAACAAAATCGCATAAACTTCCGGCGAAAAATCCCACGGAAAAAACACCACTGCGAATTTGCCGATGCCCTGAAACGCATAGCTCAAAAAGCCGACCACCGTAACAAGCGCGAATATCACGACACTTATATGAGAAAGCTCCGACCCCGGCCCCCGGCCGAATCTCGTTCGTATCCATTCCGCCCCCGTCAGAACATTCGACCGCCTTATCCATATCGCAAGGTAAATCATCAAAAAAACCTGGTTAAAGGTCGGCCACACCCACGGAATAAAAGAGCTTTTAAGCCCGTACACAAAAAGCCAGTAAACCAGAAGCATCGTCCCGGTGATATCGAACATCCCCGACGCATTGGATATGCCCAGTAGATACCACGGCAGTTTCTTCCCGCCCAGAAAATAGGAGTTGAGGTTTTTAGACGCCCGTTTGGAAAGCCACACCCCAGTTATTACAACAATAAATAAATACCCTATAATAATGACTATATCAATGGGATGTATCTTCATATTTCGCCTTCATAAAATACTGCTTAAGTCCGGTGACTTATATGAAATCCCTGTTACATTGTCAAAGATTAATATTCGCTGGATTGTTTTGAAGTAAAAGACCTGAAAACTCTTGCAAAACTGCTCAGCTAATTTCCCCCGGCACTATAGGCTCAAAAAAGATATGGCTCACGACGGACCAATGCCGTACTTCTTCTTGTGCCTGAGAGTTTGTCTGCCCCGGCTGCAGGAGGTGGTTATTTGAACTTCTGCCGGTTTGTTTTCACGTCTTTGAACAAAAACGCTCAACGCTCCCCTTTTAATATTCATATCGGCAAGAGATAATTCTATTGTTTTGTTAAGACTTGCCTGATTTTCACTTTCGACTTTCATTTTTGCCCACGCAAGACCGCTCGCAACCAGGTTTTGCTCGCACGACTCGACATAAGCGCTGTTCGTCTGGAACACAATTGTATTGGAGCTTCTTGCTAAAACGAACATTTCAAACCCGACCAGGATTAACGCCGCCATAACCATCAGCATCACAAAACCGTTTTGTCTCACTTTTTTCATCTTCAATTTGCACCCTCCTGAGAAATACCGGCGAAATACACGTACGAATTAGCCATCTTTCTATCAAGCCGTCCCTCGATTTCCCGCTCTATGCAGCTCTTTATCTCTACAGCGTAGTCTCTGCCGTCCTCCTGCCATAGTTGCCATTCTATTTTACCGTGCTGAATCGACCACCTCCTGATTTCTTCGCCTGTACCTGTCTCGGCGTCGACAAATTTTCGCCTTAGCAGTTCCCCATCTTTAAACTGATAGCAAATCACATTATTCGCCGCCTCGATTAAAAGTGTTTCATTATTTGCGATATAGTCGTCGAATGACTCGGCGAATCCCTTTGCCGCATTTACGTCCCTGCGTATCTGCTTCAATGCACTGAGCATACTCGTGTTGGATTCAATCATCCGATAAGACCTCGGTATATCGCGTAACGTTACCGTTGACAACCGTGCCAGGGGAGCACCCAAAAGCGAAAACACAAATATTATTACCAGCAACTGTATAATAGAATAACCTTTACGCATCTCTACCGCCTTTTTTCCCTTGAGATATATCTGCTTAACTCGACTTCAACATTATTATTAAAGCTATTGGCTTTTGCCTTCACGCTGACCAGTTCCAGCCCTTCCCATTGGCCGGTACCGGCCGTTTTTTCAACCGATACGCTTAGTCGGGGCCAGAGTCGTTTGAAATCTTCTTCGCTTATTTCCCTGCCCGTCACGGCGATGCTGTCAAGCTCCGCCTGTACCGCCGATATACAGCGCTGCCTTACTAACTGATAATGATTGAACTTTCTAAAACCATTTAAAGATATCGCCAGGCAGCCTAAAATAATCCCCAAAACAACCAGAGAACACACGAATTCAGTCAGCAGGAATCCTCTATACTTTTTATTTCTATCGCTCATAAGCTCACTCAATTTAAGGCATCACCATAATCGACAAATGCTCGATAATCGCCACCATTGGAGAATATATCGCATAGACTACAAATCCTACGGTTGCCCCCATAGTAATCGTTATACACGGCCCCATTATGAACCTGGCAAGGTTGACACGATAGCTGTAGTTCGTCCGGTAGAAAGATTCCAGTGTTTCTAAAATCGCCAGGGTATTACCCTCGTTAACTTTGTCGTCGAAAGCCCACGCAAGAGTGCTCCCTAACTTGCTTTCTCTGGCCGAATCCGAAATATTGTCGCCCCTCTCCACTCTCGCCAGCCATTTTCGCAGCCTCTTCTTGAAACAATTATTTACATCCAGGCCGAGTGTGTTGCTGATAGCGCCGTTGACCGTACAGCCGGTATTAAGCGACAGACGTAAAAGCTCGACAACCTGAACAATCGAATAATTATTCTCAAACCAGTGCAAAATTGGCAGATGCCATTTTATAAAATCGAATATTCGTGAAAGTAAATACGGCTTGTCAGGCCGGCGGGGACGAAACCTGATGCGAATCGAAATTGGCCAAATAACAAGAACTATCAGCAAAAACATAACCCATATCAGCCATCCAAAGTTGTATACAGTAAACTGTGTGACCCCCAATAAAATCCGAGTGGCAGCCGGCAGTGTTGCCCCCTCAGACATTTCTGTTAAAACCATGCTGAATTGAGGGATAACAAAAGTCATTAACCCCAATACTATAAGAAACATAGCAACTATCAGTATTACCGGATAAGATGGATGTACCGTTTTGATTCTCTTTTTCTCGTCGGCCTTTGCGACCATGTCCGCTTCGATGCTTCCAATTGCAAAAGGAAGCTGGTCTATCCTTTCCGCAGCGGATATCATTGCAACAGCACGACCCGGGCATTTAGGATAACCGCGCTTTATCGATTCACTTAACGAATATCCCTGAACCAGCCATTTATGTATTCTTCGCAGGATTCTTGCCCGGCTGTCGTATTGGCCGCTTGCCGCTGATTCCAGCGCCATCGCCAATGGCAGGTTCTGTCTCATACTCGAACCAATTGTAGAAACAACATAAGCTGCTGTCGCATAACGTGATGTCCCGGCATAGTTTATGATAAAACCTGTGAAAGCAATAAAAATTATAAGCACAATGGGAGCGCCGGGCAAAAAAAGGACAAACCCGACCACTGCAACAATCAGAACACCGGAACATAATAATATCCCTTTGGCGATTCTCTTAGGCAGCAGGTCGGAATCGGGCTCATATTTTGCCATTAATATAGCGATGAGCGTCGCAATGAAGATAAAAGGCGCAATTATTGCGGCTTCCACCTGGTCAACAAATAACGCAACAAAAATCAGCTCAATAGCTGCTATTGGTGATGTAATCAAAGCAAGCCCCGGCTTTTTGTAGCCGAGAAGGGCAAAAAACGCCATAGTTACTATCCATATTATTAAAATCATACTTTAACCAATCCTCATACACCTAAAGTCGTAATAATTTGTATCATTGGTAAAAATAAGGAAAGAACCATAATAGCTATAACACTGCCCAGCAAAATTATCATTGTGGGCAGAAAAACAGCCTGTAATCTTATCTGGCTGCACCTGGCCTGCTCGGCATACATCTGCCCGAGACTGTAAAGATTGTCCTGAAGCTCGTTGCGCTGCGTTCCCAATTGAATCGAATACAAAAACAACCTCGGTATCACCTTGCAGAACTGACCGGCCTCTAAAATATTTACGCCCTCCTCGATTTGACCGGCAAGAACATTGCTCTCCAGAACCACCGCCTCACTGCCGGATGTTGTCGAACTTAATCTCAAAGTCGTAGGCATATCGCAACCGGACGAAACCATCATCGCCATCGCCTCAGCCATCTTGCTCAAGATACTGCTGTGACAGAGCCTGCCGAATATAGGAATCTTCAATAAAACCGATTCTTTAAAACGCCGTCCCGCAGGGTTGGAAGAAAGCATCGCATAAGTTACAACTATACCGGCAATAAGCAAACCCACCACGCTCCAGAAAAATCCCACCTTTGCCGACATACCCAAAACCGCCTGGGTTAAGTACGGCAATTGTGCCCCTTCAGCCATTTCCGTAAGTATGGAATTGAATTCCGGAATTACAAAAACCAATAAAGATGTTATAATAATCGAAGCCATTATTAGAACAATCGCCGGATAACTTATCGCCTCAAAAATTATCCTTCTGGTTTGATTAGATACCTCTAACTGCCTGTTAAGGCTCGTCAGCATCTCGCTTAATCTCCCTGTTTCAACTCCCGCCTTTAAAATCCTGCCGTACAGGGGCGGAAAATGCTTTCGCCTTTTTTCAAACGCTTCTTCAATGCTAACTCCACCTTCGAGTTCCCCTGCGATAGCGTCGATGAGCCTGCGCATCGGCTTTGAGCTGACATCTTTGGCAAGCTCGCGCAGCCCTCTCTCCAAAGGTATCCCGGCCTTTGCTATAGATGCTAATTGCTGATTGAAAAGCAGAAACTCGTTTCTGCCGATGGCGGTCTTTGGCTTTGGTGCCTTGGCCTTCTCAATCGAATTGACCCTAAGCTGCATCCCTTGGAGAAGTTCGCTGGCCTCTTCCTGTGAGCCGGCCTCAATCACCCCCTTCATCAGCCGCTGCCCTTTTGTCAGGGCGTTATATTCGAACGTCGACATTTTTATGTTCCTTTCTGCTGCACCGACACTGACTTCTTTCAGCTTTCATTCTTTTAAGTTTAGCTCATACCGTAACGCTTCTTCCGCTCTTGCTCCCTTCGGGGCCGGTCCTTTCAGAACGGCTTTGGAGCCTGTTAGGCTGTAAACAAACGGCTTGTCCGTAACAGGGTCACCGGGTACATCGACCTCGGTGATGTTACTTAGCTCCTTTGGGAATTTGCCCTCCGAAGTTCCGGCATACAATCGCAATGCTTCGACGCATTGAAGAACAGCGATATTACGGTCCAGTCTTTTCATTATCACTCGTATCCTGTCGTGAGCCGGTTTCTGTTCTTCAAGTTGCTTTAGAGCCAGGGGGTTTTTGTGCTTTTTGAGATTCTCTATTTCGAGTTCTATATGTTTATTCAAGTCAATAAAGGGTTTAGGCAAAGCCTTTAAGGCCCCGTAAAGGCTCGGTGCATCGGGTAACTGAACTAACTCTTCTACCTGTCTCACCATTAATGCAGAGATGGCTACCCCCACCAGCCCATGAATTATGTTAGGCACTTGGCCGATGTGATTGCCCATCGTAAGACCCGTTTGCATGGTACCAATCGCCTCGTCGTACTTGCCTTCAGCTATTTGAAGCCGGGCCTGCAACGCAAGTACATAGGCGAGATTGCGATAGCTGTTGAGGTTTTTATCCTCTTTCGGCAACTCACATTTTTTGCACAGAGTAGCTTGTTCAACTAACCCCACGCTGGCTTTGAACCGCTGCAGCGTCTTTTCCACCTGCTTGCGGGGCAACTTGTCAGGTGGTGTATCGCTCCACTGTTTAAGCTGTTTTGGGTTAATGTTCTCAGGTAGTGATTTTGCTGCTTTCTCATATAGCCCCGCAGCATCAGCTTCACTTTGCTCATCAGCTTTCACAAGAAGCTGGTATTTTTGCCCAGCCTTGGAATCTTTAGCCGGATAAACCGTCAGCTTAGCCATAAGAGGCTTTTTACGCTTGCCTTTCCCCTGTTGAGAACGGCCCTCCACTGCAGAACCTGCCAAAAACAAAATAATGAGACAAATAAAACTTCGTTTCATAACACAATCTCCCGCATTAAAGAATAATCAAACAATTCCGCAAACCTTGTTCAGTTCCTCCTCTGTTGTTAAGCCGTCACGTACCAGCCGCTCCCCGTCGGCAAACATATTTGTATGCCCCCCGCTTTCCAGTATTCCTTCGAGTTCCTCTAAGTCGGCCTTTGCCAAAATTGCCTTTCGCAGTCGCCCGTCCGGCTCGACCATTTCAGCTATAAGTATTCGCCCTTTGAAACCCGTGTTAAAACACTCCTCACATCCGACCGATTCGAACAGCCCCGTCTTATCATTTTTCTTTTTGCATTTATTACATAGCTTTCTGATAAGACGCTGGTTCAAAACCGCCGAGATACTTGATGTCACCTGGTAGGCTTCAATACCCATCTCCAGCAGCCTCAGCAAAGCCCCCGCCGGCGTCCCGCTGTGCATCGTGCTCATCAGCAAATGTCCCGTCAGCCCCGCCTCAATACCAATTTTAGCTGTCTCGGCGTCGCGTATCTCCCCAATCATCAAAACCTGCGGGTCCTGCCGAAGCAAAGACCGCAAAGCCGTCGGAAACGTCATCTGCCCGTGCGGCGTTATCTGCGTCTGGGTAACGCCGTCGATTCTGATTTCTACCGGGTCTTCAAGAGTTACTATACTTCTGCAGGCAAAGTGCTTCAGGATATACCGCAAAAGTGCAGCCAGCGTAGTGCTCTTGCCGCTACCGGCCGGCCCTGTCAGCAGTAATACGCCATGGTTCTGAGCAGCGATCCTTTTCAGGCCCGCGTATATACCCTCGGAAAAACCCAATTGCTCCAGCTCCGTCAGTTCCTTATTCTGATAGAACAGCCGCACAACTGCTCGCTGCCCGTTTATCGTCGGAAAAACTGCAAGACGCTGGTCAAGAACCCCGTCCTTCGCCTCTTTAATTTCTATCCGTCCTTCCTGCGGAATATCATTGCGATATGTCAGAAGCCCCCCCAGAACCTTCAGCCTGGCGATTACATTATCACAAAGAGATTTCGGCAACTTCTCAACCGTCCCTAACACACCGTCGAGCCGATATTTCACCGCTAATTCGGTCTCCGTCGGCTCAAAATGAATATCGCTCGCCCCGCACCTCACCGCCGTCTTCAGCAAGTCATCAACCAGCGATACTACGTCCTGCGCGCCTTTATCGCTGTTTTTTGAATTCTTGTTTACACTGCTGAAATCCATATTTTTCAAATCTCTCCAGACTGAAAAATCCTGTTTTTTGAGCTTTGCTCGTAGATAAGACGCATCACCACCCTCAAACGTTATCCGAAAAGAAAATACTTCTTAATTTTTTTCCAATTTTGTGTTAACATATAGGTAGGCTCAGCGTCTTATTTAGCGAGATTAAAAATATGGGTGTTTATGATTGGCCGGGCAAATAGTTGCAGACTCGTTTGGGATTTTGCCATACCTGATTCCCTAACCGGAACTCAGAGGTGGGTATTGTCTGCAATGCAAAGCCACGGCCGGGAGTTGGTCACTATGTTGTGGCGAATACTCGGAAACGAGCAGGACGTCTGTGACGCATATCAGGATACCTTCCTCAACCTTGCTCATTACAACCAGAGACAAAAACCCGAACATATTAAAGCATACATTTTCCGCTCCGCAAACAACGCCGCTATCTCGATGTTGAGACGCAGGATTATCGAAAGAAACAACTTGTCACGGGTCAATACCGCCGGCCGTAAAACTTCTGTACCCGGCGAACTTAACTCAGTTTTCTTGCAGGAAAATTTAAGAGGCAGCATCGCTCAGCTTCCAGAACACCTCAGAAACGTTGTCACCTTGCATGACCTGGCTGAGTTATCCTACATCGAGGTCGGAAAAATACTGGACATCACACCCGCCACTGCAAGGGTTTACAGGTGCAAGGCGATACAGCTTTTGGCTGTCTGGATGAATAAAGAGAAAGAGTAATAAAGATGGAAAATAGAAAAACAAAAAATAACTGCAAAACCATAAGGGCCTGGCTCTTCAAACTTATAAACAGCCGTATCGGCCTTAATGCTGATTGGGTCAGAAACCATATCGCAGATTGCCCCAGATGCAGAAAAAGACTTGCCCTCGTGGGTAAAGTCGAACTTGCCCTTTCGGTTATAAAATCTCAGCCTCACAGCCTTGATTTACTCATGCGCGCAAACGCCCAGGCCATCGGAGTCCTAAAACACAGCCTCCGCAACGCCCCAAAAGCACAAAAGCTAAAAGCAATACTCCCCGAACCAAAACTGCTTGAAAACTGCGCCAAATATAAACATTCCATCGCAAATGCCGTTGCCTGTCTCGCCGTATTGTTTCTTATGAAAACCGGAATCTTCTCCTCAATGGAAAAGTTCCAGAACCAGGGTAGCCGGGCCGTCAAAAACTATTACACCACCCACGTGGGGCAGGAAATGGCCGACGAAATCTTTTCCGCCTGATTACGCCGCTCAAGTATACACTTACTATTACGGTTCCCTCGACAACCGCACTTGCCCAAAAATCAATAATGCCCCGCCCCACCAATCAAAACCAAAAGGCTGAGAACTTACCCCCAAGTCTTTTTTACCTTTTTCTTTTCCCCGTGGTCCTTGGGACTCCTTCATCTGCCGCCGACTCTATATATCCAATATACCCACTCCAGAATCGCCCCATTTTTATCTTTCCCACCTTCTCCACCTTCTCCACCTTCTCCATCCTAACATTTCAATCCTTCTCATTTTGAAAAATAAATTTTACCCCCCTTAAAATTCCACGAATTTTCAATCAAATGCGCAAGTTCCTCTAATTATGGGGAGGCGTGTTTTTAAACCCCCCTCAAAAAAAGTAAACCTGTCCTAAGCGAAGTCGCATGGATCATAAACTTGTGCCATAGGTTTCAGGAGGACTTATAATGATTACAGAAGCTGAATTCCTCACCAACCTCCCTAACTCCCCGCTTCAAATTCTTATGACCTCTTTCCCTTCCTGTGTCTGAACCTCCCGTGCCGGTTATCTCTGCTGCCTTTTTCGAAGCGACTTTCCTCCTCGCCCGCCTGAAATTCTTCCGGCTCTCGCCAAACACAGATATTAGAAGCTATCTGCTCATCCATTGCGATATTACTGTTTTCGCACTCAACCACATAGCTGGGATATCTTTGATGCAGCGTAACAATTGCCCCCGGCCTCAAACAAAATCCGTCTAACTTATGAAGCTGCTGGTCGCTCTGGCAGTTAATGTAAGCTACTCTCGCAGTTTGCCCGACCTTCAACTCCACCAACGGTATGACAGAACTCTGTGCCGTCCGTGAAGATTTCCTGCAGCATTGCCCCCGCGGTATCTCCATCCCGTGCGGACACGCCCGCGGATGTCCAAGCAAAATACAGATACTGTCAACCAGTTCCGGCGTAACCGTATGTTCAAACTCACACGCCCCGGATTCAAAATCTCCCCCAAGAACATCGTAAAGCAGCCTTTCCGCAAGCCTGTGCGCACGGATTAATTGCCGCGAATAATCCTCACCCCTTTTAGTAAGCCCGATTTTATCCTTCTCTTCGCTCAACTCAACCAGCTCTTCGGATTCCAGCTGCTCGATTATATCGGAATCATAACCTTCGTTCATCATCTCCTGCAGACTGGGCACCGAATCCTTCCCCTCCTCTTTCATATACCACAACTGCTCCAGATGTTCGTCTCTTTCTCTTTTCTTGTTCATAGGACCCATCTCCCGATAGTGAATATTAATATCCAGTTTAAAATACCAGCCAGAATAAAAGACGAAATATTTATAGTCAGGGCCATCGCTATCCCCGTCTTCACCCCAAGCTCCTTGCACATCGCAACTATATTCGCAAAACACGGAACAAACATCGTCGTAATGACCACCGCCACGATAACCTGCACGAAATTCATCGCCCCCGAACCTGCCATATTCAGTAAAAGCGCCGCCGCCGCTTCATGCCGCGCCAGCGAAAGTATCAGCGCATCAACGATATCAATAGGTAATCCAAGCCACCCGACAACAACCGGCTTCAAAACATGCTTTGTCAAATCCAGCATACCAGTCTTGTCCACAAAAAATAATGCCGCAGCCGCAATAATAAATATCGGCACCGCCTCTTTCAAAAACCAGTAAAGCCGGTAATATGTCTTCACCAGTATCGCTCTTATATTTGGAACTCGAATGGCCGGCAGCTCTTGAATAAAATCGCTCTTTTCATCACCCTTTATAACCTTGTTGAGAGCGAGTCCTGCGCAAATCTCAACAACGCCAAGTGTCCCGTACGCAATCAAAAAGGCCGTGAAACCCGCTTTCCCAAGTATCCCCATATCAATCGCTAATTGCGCCGCACAAGGTATCGCAAAGGCGATTAAGTAAATAGTTATAAACTTCTCCTTACGGCTTCTTATCCCTTTCGTAACAAGTGTCGCCATCGTCTTGCACCCGAGCGCCAACACCAGCGGCATTATCGCTTTCCCCGTCAAGCCTATCTTCCCGAAAATCCTCCCAACCAGAACACAGAGGTTCGGTATATAACCTATATCTTCCAGAAATCCATACATAAAAAAGAATACCGAAAGTATAGGCAGCACCGTAACTATAGCGTTAAATAACCCCATCGTCAAAATACCGTAATGCCCCACAAGAAACTCATTCCAGAACCCCGATGGCAGATGTCCCCTTACAAACTCTACAGTTGGCTCAACCAGTATACCATTGAGCACACTATCCAGAAAACCGGCTGCATAAACCACAAGGAAAAACGTCGTCACCAGAAAAAACGCCAGTATCGGCAGCCCGAATACCGGATGACGGCTGAGCCGCCCGAAAATTACCGAGAATTCTCCTAACTTTATTTTTTGTCTTCTAATTGTCTTCTCTGTCAAATCTTCTATCCACTGACTTCGCCTCTTGTTGACCGCCTGCCCGATATTCCCTCTGAACTGCCGCCTCACTTCACTTACCCTCTGCCTTAAACGCGCAACTTTTTCCTGACCGCACACCTCTGTTAAATAATCGCCTAAGAACGGGTCATCCAGCAGCAGCAGAATTGCAGCCTTACGTTTGAAACTAACCTCCTCCCCGAGTTCACCATCAATGGCCCTTATCCCCCTCTCTATAATTTCGTCGTACTCCACAGCCGGCTTGCCGCTGCCCGCCCTGCCGATTGCCGACTTGAGTTCTTTAATCCCTGAGTTGTTCACGGCCGCTGACTCCACTACCCCAACGCCAAGAAGCCTTGATAATCCCTCCGAGTCAATACACACCCCCCTTTTGGCTGTCTCATCTATCGAATTCAGCGATATCACCATAGCAATGCCAATCTCTAACAAATCCGCCGTAAGCGTCAGCGACTGCTTCAGTTGGTTGGCGTCGATGCACTGGATGATTATGTCCGGCTTCTCCGAAAATATCATCTCCCGGACTATCAGCTCCTCCTCCGAATGTATATACAGACAATGCAGTCCCGGCGTGTCAATAACCTCGTAACGCTCACCACCAATCACGCATGCCCCCCTTTTCATCTCAACCGTCGTCAAGGGATAATTCGCTACAAGCGTGTATTCTCCCGTCAGATTATTAAATATCTGGCTCTTGCCCGTATTAGGAAGCCCTAATATGGCGATTTTACGCACCGCTGCTCCCCCGTTGTGTTTTTTTCTTTCAGACACGTTTTTTTTGCTTGACATTTCCTGTCGACTCTATGATAATGATTATCAATCTCATATATTAATATACAATACGGTTGATTTAAAGTCAATCGTCTTGTGACTTTTTTGAAATTATTTTTGACTTCGTAAAGGCTTGTTATAGAATTTTCTAAAACAGGATGAAAGTATGGCCGGCTTTACGCAGAAAAAAACCATGAAATCAGCAAAAACCATCTTCAAAACCTACCTCAAAAATAACGGCCTCCTACACAGCGCTCAGAGAGAGCAAATACTCGATATTTTCTTAAAAACTGAAGACCACCCCACTATCGAAGACCTCTACCTGCTCGTAAAAAAGAAAAATCCCAAAATCGGTCTGGCAACCGTTTACCGAGCTATGAAGGTTATATGCGATGCCGGCCTGGCAAGAGAAACCGATTTCGGTAACGGCCAAAGGTCTTTTGAGCATAAATACCGGCACCAGCGCCACGACCATCTCGTCTGCGTAAAATGTGGCCGAATCATAGAGGTAATAAGTCCCGAAATTGAAAAGCTCCAGGAAAAGCTCGCAAAAAAACACAAATTCTTACCACTCAGGCACACAATGCAGATTTTCGGTACCTGCGCTAAATGCAAACCAAGGAAAAAAAATCGCTGACTTCCTTTTATATAAATCCCCCAATCTATTTCCCGACTTCTTTATTCAGTCCCTCTCCTGTCCAACTCTCTATCGCTCGACTGCGGCGCTTTGTTGTTGAGAGGAACCATTGATTTTTTTTAAAAAATTTCGTATTATATGGGATAAGACGGCTGGCGAAGTGCCTCAACTGATATGAGCAGGAAATGTTGGCTATAATGCTATAATTCAGGAGGGCAATTTAAACAGGGGAAAAATAAAATGAAAAAAACAACACATCTCAAAAAAGTATTAATGTTCACAATAATTATTTCGACGTTTTATTCATGTACCTCCAACAACAATAAAGCACATATTAATCAAAAGTGGCAGCCGACCCTGGAGAGTATTTCCGCTCACCAGGCCCCCGAATGGCTCAAAGACGCAAAAATTGGAATTCAGTTTGTAGGAGCCCCTAAAGATTTTGATGACTTTCAGTGCTGGCACTGGACAAAAGATGTTCAGATGAGACGTGAATTAGGATATAAGGAACCCACTGATGAGGAATTTGAAAGAATAGAACTATACAGTACAGGCCAGTTAAAGATGAATTATGTTATGAAGGATGAGGAAGATGAAGAAACTGTGGATTATGATAAGCTTATGGAGTCATATAAAAAAACCGGCGCAAAATTTTTAAAATCCGCCCTTCTTGCCTGCTATCCCGGAACAGAAGGACTTTTGATGTTGGATAAGGAGGTCAGCGCGGCAAGACGACATGGTTTCAAAATCGGAATTGCTTATAATTTACTCGGAACAGGAAAGCTCCCTGCAATCGGCCATCCGGGTTATGTGGATTGGTCTCTTAAAAAGATAAAAAAGGAAGTTGAAAGAATTGACGCCGATTACCTCTTCTTCGATGGAGCCAGTGAACCGGCATCTTATTCGAGAACGCCCGAACTGGTAGCATGGTTTTATAATTATGCGGATAAAAAAGGCAAAGATGTCTGGGTAAATGATGATCTGGGCGGTGATTGCGCTGAAAAATGGGAATATGGTGATGTGTTTGAAATGGAAGGTACAATTATGAGTGGTATATCCCCCAAAACATGGGTCAAATGGGATAATATACGCAATCAATGGAACCCCTGGGTCAACGAGTTTGGTATTGGTGTAAGAAATGGCACAAAGTGGCAGTGGGTATATCGCGAACCGGAAGATATGCTCCATATATTTATTGATGTGGTTTCTAAAGGGGGTATTTGGCTGGTACAGATGGTCAACACAAAACAGGCATGGCGGAATATGTGGGAGATTGGGGACTGGCTGGAAATTAATGGTGAAGCAATTTATGGAACGAGACCTTTTTTCAAACCGGATACCCAATGCCATCGATTGCCGCAATGGCCATATCCGCAGGAAGCCCAAAAAATGACTAAGGATGAACGTTATTGGTGGAGGTTTAGGCAAACCCTCGTTATAGCAGCCGGACATGGTCCTTATTATTACACGTCAAAAAAAGACGTGCTGTATGTCATTCATTGGGGCTGGCCCGGCGATGAGATTATTATACCCGCTATCAGAGCAAAAGAATCATCATCGGTAAGAATGCTTGGTGTGGAAAAGGATTTAACCTGGCGGCAGGAAGGGCAAAATCTGGTTATCCGAACCCCGGACGAGAAACCATGTAAATATGCCTATTGCCTTAAAATTCATTTAGCTTCAAATAAATAAATCCGTTGAATACTTATGAAAAAGAGATTCAGAGGACCGCAGATTGTACAAAAATTAAGACAGGCGGACGGTTGCCGTGTGGCAAGCCGCAACTACAACTACCCGCACTACCGGCTCTTCAGCTTCGTCTTTACCTGGGCCTGGAATAACGCTCTTACTGCTCGCCCTCGGTGGGTGTTCTTGAGAAGGAGATTTTAAAGTATCGGTTTTATTTTGACTGACACCCCGTAAACTGGTAGCATTTAGCTGACAGGTGAACCGCTCTATAATGCTGAACTTTTTGCATTTCGTCTTTAGCTGTGTAGATGCCTTGGAGAAAACATGGCAGATGAAAATTTGAGTCTGGTCGGTTCGGTAGAGGCTGTGTGCATCGAAAAAAATATCTCTTTTCGACCTATGCATGTAGCCGGGGACATTATGAATAGCGATGTCAAGACACTGACCATGGACCACACCGTAAATGCCTGTCTGAAATTTATGAAGGCTTACAGGATTCGGCATGTACCTGTTATCGACCTTCCGATGGAAGGGCAGGAAAGAAAAAAACCATCCTTTATAGGTGTTATTTCCCAGAGAGATGTGTTGAGACTGGCCAGTCCCGATGCTCCAAAAGACAGCCGGCAGCAATGGGATAAAAAAGCCCTGCGGCAGTTGCTCTCGCAGATTGTCGCCAGAAAACCCCTCTCTGCTTCACCCGGTACGCCGGTGCCGGATATTATTATCACAATGCACAATAATCATATTGATATGGTGCCCGTCCTTGCCGACGACGTTCTTGTCGGTGTTATTACGACTACGGACATTCTAAAGCTTTTCATCGAACTTGATAAAGCGATATGCCGGCTGTATCCCGAACTGGCAAAAAAGCATCCGCCTCCTGATATGCCCTCTCCTCCTTCTGGCCCCAAGGCGACCTTCTTCTCGTGGGCCCTAAAAACTGTTGATGGCATTATGACCACAGACCTAATCTGCCTTCAAATACACGATAGCCTCGCTGCTGCAATGCAGGCTATGCAGGATGGCGGTTTCAGACACGTCCCCGTAGTGAATGAAAAGATGGACCTGCTGGGTATCGTTTCCGACCGCGATGTCTTGCGACATCTTCCTTTTGCCGGCAGGCGACCACCCTTGCAGGACAAAAAGTTTCGTGAGCATTTATTTTCAGCCGACCGCAAAAATGCGGTTCTCGAAATGCCTCTGGACGGTATTATGACGCGAAAGGTGGAATATATCCCTCCCCGCTGCACTGCCATCGAGGCGGTGACAATACTTCGTAATACAAAAGTAAGCTGTCTTCCGGTGGTAGATGAGCAGGAAAAAATTCTCGGAATAGTCACTGTAACGAACCTTATGCGTCTGTTGCTTATTGCCTATGAACCAGCCGAGACCATTCAGTAAATTCCGTCAGAAATCAGGAAAGTAAAATAAAAGCAGCGGTTTAAGCATTTGAATTTTAACTCAAAATCACCGAAAATTCTGTTAACCGGCCTCCCCGGATGCGGCAAAACAACCGCAATAATCAAAATCGTAGCAAATCTCAAAGGCATTAAAACAGCCGGTTTTTACACGCAGGAAATCCGCCAAAACGGCAAACGCAAAGGTTTCCGCTGGACCACCTTCGATGGTACTGCCGGCATTCTGGCCCGCCTTGACATCAAAGGCCACTTGAGAGTCGGTAAATATGGTGTGGATGTCGCAGGTTTTGAAAAGGCCGCAGTCCCAGCCTTGGATTTTGAGAGTACCGATGCCCAATTATTTGTCCTCGACGAAATCGGCAAAATGGAGTGCCTCTCAGACAAGTTTGTCGCTGCAGTTCGTCGCCTCTTTGCCTCCGATAGGCCCGTATTGGCGACTGTGGCACAAAAAGGTCCCGGACTCATCTCCGAAGTAAAGAATTATCCGCAGACCACACTATTGAAACTGACGCCTCAAAGCAGCGATAAAACATTAAACGAAGTCTCGCAAATCCTGTCGTTTTTAAAAAAACCTCGTAACTAAGACTTTTGTGTATTCTCTTAAAGCTTAATGAATGAAACAAACTAACTTACTCTTGAACGCCTACTACGAAGCCCTCTACGAACGGCTGGAAAACGGCAGAGCCCTCCTGACCGAAAAAATAGAAAAGCTCCTCCCCGAAGAAATCCAAAATCTCTGCCTTGCCCCCCTTAACAGGGAAAAATACGACGCCTACCGCGATGCCTGCCTCGCCTTTATCGATGAACGGATAGAGATGTACAATCC
>CAZIKS010000044.1:0-19781 GCA_964539795.1 uncultured Pirellulales bacterium | reverse complement strand
GCCCTCCCCGTACCGAAAATCGTTATTACCTTCTCACTCATTCGTCTTTTTACTTGTATAATTCAGAAGACCCGCTGAAAGCAAAATCTCTCTGTCTCTCTTGGTCAAAATCAATTTACCGAAAAATTCAAACGAACCGCTCTTATCTAAAATCTCAACTTCCTCACTGCCTTTTATCGCTTCGAGTAGATTATCAATTTGCAACTGGTCGTCTGGTTTGATTTTGTCGTAATCACTCGGCCGGGCAAATTCTATCGGTACTATGCAGAAGTTAATCAAATTCGCCTTGTGAATTCGTTCGATACTTTTGGCAATCACCGCACGCACGCCTAAATACATCGGACAAAGTGCAGCATGTTCTCTTGACGAACCCTGACCATAGCTTTCACCTGCAACTATTACACCGCCAATACCTTTTTGTTTCAATTCAAGACTACGCTGGGCAAATGTCGGTTTGCCTTCTTCATTAAAACAATTAAAAACCACCTTTGCGTATTCTGGTACATTCGAACGCAGTTTCAGAAATACTCCAGCCGGCATTATATGGTCTGTCGTTATCTTATCGCCGCATTTAATCAAAACCTGTCCCTCCAGTTTCTCTCCCAACGGCTGCGGCATTTCCGGCACGACAATTGTAGGACCTCGCAAAACCTCTGCTTTCCCCCCCTCTTCCTCGCTCATGGCTTTCTCAATCATACTGTCGTCTATAATAAATTCGTCGGGCGATTCTATTCTTGGATATTCAATACCAAGCATTGTCGGCAAATCACGAGGGTCGGTAATCTGGCCGGTCAGGGCCGAAGCAACCGCCGTCTCGGGACTGACCAGATACACTTGATCCCCTTTTGTACCGCTTCGACCGGAAAAATTACGATTGAACGTCCGAAGACTGACAACACCGTCACCCGGAGAAAAACCCTGACCGATGCAAGGACCGCACCCTGATTCCAGAATCCTCGCACCGGCTGAAATCATATCACCCAAAGCTCCATTTTCAGCTAACATATTCAAAACTTCTCTACTGCCCGGTGCGACCGCAAATTCGACCATCTTATTTATCCTCCGTCCTTTCAATACCTTCGCAACCATCATCAAATCTGCAAAACTGGAGTTCGTGCAACTGCCTATCACAACCTGACCGGCTTTAATCCCTGCAATTTCAGCCACACTTTTGACATTATCCGGCGAAGATGGACAGGCAGCCATTGGCTCAAGTTCCGAAAGCTTTATTTCAATGATACGGTCATATTCGGCATCACCGTCGGCCGCTAATGGCTGATAGTCTTTCTCTCGTTTCTGAGCGGTCAGAAATTGTCGCGTCTGCTCATCACTGGCAAAGATACTCGTCGTCACGCCCAATTCGGCTCCCATATTTGTTATTGTCGCTCGCTGCGGCACCGATAACCTCGAAGCTCCTTCACCGAAATATTCGACCACCCAGCCGACATTACCTTTTGTGGTAAGAATACTTAGCAACTTTAGAATAACATCCTTAGACGCTACCCAATCGGCTAATTCTCCGGTGACTTTAACTCCCAGTACTTTCGGACACCTCAGGTAGAAAGCTCCGCCCGCCATAGCAACAGCAACATCCAGCCCACCCGCTCCGATAGCCAGCATACCAAGCCCTCCGCCGGTCGGAGTATGGGAATCGCTGCCAAGAAGAGTCATTCCGGGTTTGCCGAACCGCTCAAGATGGACCTGATGGCAAATACCGTTCCCGGCCCGAGAGTGTTCGACACCCGTTTTGGCCGATACTGTCTGAAGGTACAAATGGTCGTTATGGTTCTCAGGACCGAACTGGCTCATATTATGGTCGATGTAACTCACAGAAAGGTTTGTCTTAACCCTCTCTACTCCCATCGATTCAAACAGCAAAAACGCCGTCGTTCCAGTGGCGTCCTGAGTAAGAGTCTGGTCGATTCGGATGCCAATCTGCTCACCACTAGCGATTTTGCCTTTGACCAGGTGACTGGCCAGTATCTTATAAATAAGTGTTTGTCCCAATTTTAGCCCTGCCTCAATCAAATTCAGTCAAATCAATAACATAAATCCCGGTTAAAAACAAATCCTCAAAACCGCTGTCCGAAATCACTGCCTAAGCCGGTACTTACAATTTTCTTTTGAATTATCAATTATCTGAAGTCAATAATCAATAAAAAAGCGGCCTTGCGCTAAATCGCACAAAGCCGCTGAAAAACAACTCAGCAAAAAGCATCCTTCTTTGTCCTTGGTCTCCGTTTACAATACAGACTCTTTTTCATCCCGCCGGAGAATTTAATCCTACGGCCCTAAGTCACAGCTGCTTTCGTTTACCAAAACCGAATCCTTTTCATGCCAGGGAACCCATGTTGCATATGCGTTGGCGATATTCCCACCCGGAAATAGCTCACCAACCTGTTTTTGCGCTTGGTTAGGGTTTGTTCTCCCCCAGGGTTTCCAGATATTATCGTTGTCGACTCCGACATTTGCATAATGCTCGAAATCCACGTGCATATCGGCAAAAAGGACATTCTGTCCTTCACGCTGGTGTGGAAAAGCATTCCCCGTCTTATCATCGTCAACATATTTTGCGGGCTCGTGATCTGCTGGGACGGCAGCAACGTAGTGTGGCGGGTCCTCACCAGTCTTGACACCATCGACATAGTTCGTAGCATTCTTATCAAAGTAAGGGCTTCTGTCCGCACAAACGGCGTTTCCAGGCCTGCTGACCGCTGTAACAGGATGGCTTAGTGGTGTAGTGAGCGTGTCGCTTGGGTCACGAAACTCATAAGGCAAATGATAGCTGTAGCTGTTATATTCAGCTGGCCACGAAGACGAACCTGAAATCTTATAGCTGCCGAAATCCCAAACTTCCGTAGGATCTAAAGTAGGGTCATATGCCTCAGCGGAAATCTTAAAAATCCTGGAACCTATATCACCCTTGCAGTTAAACTGCTTCGGCTGAACATCGGCAAACCTCACCAGCAAATAAAGGCTGGATGATATGGTTGCCCCGCCTCGTTGGCCAAATGCATCTTCTCTATACGTCTCTTCGAAGTCCGTTATTATACCAGTCCTTTTCCACTTTTCATTTCTAATCCCTGCAATTGGGTACGACTCGTCGTTATCGTTGGCATAAATCAGCATTGCCTTGCCGATACCCGAAAGGTTCGTCCCACAAACCATTCGATAGGCTATCTGCCTTACCCGAGCAAGGGCTGGCATCAATATGCCCATCAAAAGCGCTATGATCGCTATTACGACCAATAGCTCAACTAATGTAAAGCCTTTCCTTTTCATGATTTTTCTCCTTAACTTTTTTGAGATTCGCAAGCCAGATTGCTCCCAAGCTCACTTTAGTTATGTTTTAACGGATAAATACGAAAAACACCTCTTTTAAGCGAATCTCTTTGACCTGTATTCTTTTGCCTGAGAGCAACTGGGTTAAATTCAATAATCTTTTTCGCTTTTGCGTTCAAAAACCGGTGAATACTCAATGTTAAAAACCGTCTAAAAAATGCCATCTTCTCTGGTAGGTAGGTTTAAGGTATGATAAAAAGACTGAAATTATGATAATGGCAATTCAAATTATAATAAAAGGTTTATAAACCTATCTACCACAATTTCGATAATAACACAAAAATGCTTTTGTGTCAAATAAATTTCGTCAAATTTATCTAATTTTCTTGAAATTTTTTATAAACCTTGAAAATCTGCAAAATTTGCTTAATATCTTCTGTTTTATCCCGTTGCAATTGGAAATTCGCAGATTATGATTGATAATGCCGTTAAAAAAGTCGAAAAACTGTTAAAAAAGCACAATCAGAGCCATCTTTTGGCCTTTAGCAAGCAGCTGAACACAGACCAAAGAAACAGCCTATTAGCACAAATCCGTGCCTTGGACTTCTCAAAAATTGATGATTGGGTCGCCGATTTCATCAAAAATCCCGTTCCTAACGTAATAAAAGGCGATTTTTTCCCTGCCCCGTACTACCATTGTGACCCAGTTGACTCAGCCCACCGGCAAAAATACGCAAAAGCAGGCGATTTAGGAAAAGAAATGATATCAGCCGGAAAAGTCGCCGCCTTCGTCGTCGCTGGAGGCCAGGGCACCAGGCTCGGTTTTGACGGGCCAAAGGGCAATTTTCCCATTAGCCCTGTTAAAAACAAAACTCTCTTTCAGATCTTTGCCGAATCTATCGCAGCGGCCTCGCAAAAATACAATACAACCTGCCCATGGTACATTATGACCAGCTCTTTGAACCACGCCGAGACCAACGAGATTTTCCGCTCAAACGATTATTACGGCCTGGACGAAAAAAATGTCTTTATATTTCAGCAGGGCACATTGACTAACTTCAGTTTTGACGGCAAAATACTTCTCGCCGACAAAGATACAATTGCATGTTCACCCGACGGTCACGGCGGAAGTCTCAAGGCCCTCTACAAAAGCGGCGCGGTCGAGGATATGAAAAAACGCGGAATAGAGTTTATCAGCTATTTCCAGGTGGATAACCCTCTCATAAATATTTTTGACCCCCTCTTTATAGGCCTGCACGCACTCGATGAAGCTCAAATGTCATCAAAGGCGCTGGTCAAAACCGGCCCAAAGGAAAAGGTCGGAAATTTCTGTCTGCTCGATGGTAAGATAACTGTTATCGAATACAGCGACCTGCCCGATGAACTGGCCGAAAAACAAAATCCCGACGGCTCTTTGCTCTTCAGTCTCGGCAGTATTGCTATCCATATTATAAATCGCGACTTCGTTGAAAAACTAAACCACAAAGGTTTCTCTCTGCCCCTCCACAGGGCGGTAAAAAAAATCACGCACATCGACCGCCAGGGAAAAACCACCGAACAGGACGGCATAAAGTTGGAAAGCTTTGTTTTTGATGCCCTCCCGTTGGCCCCTAAATCAATAATTTTACAAACACGGCGAAGTGAAGAATTTGCTCCGGTAAAAAATGCAGCCGGCACCGACAGCATCCAAACCGCAAAAGAGATGATGGTTGCCCGCTCCGCTGATTGGCTCGAATCAGCCGGTATAACTGTACCAAAAAAAGATGATGGCTCAATCGATTGTCTAATCGAAATTGCACCGGCTTTCGCTCTGGAAAAACAAGACATCAAAGAAAAAATCAGCCGGATACCACAAATCAAACCCGGCGACAAACTCTACCTCGATTAGAATCATATTCCAGCAAGAGGTGTTTTTTTATGATGAATAGACGCCAATTTATTAAAGCTGTCGGCCTGACAACTGCTGCCTTGGCCCTTCCCGGATGCAGTGCCGACAAAAACTTTTTTCCAGGCAGACAATCCGCGACAAGACCGAATATTTTACTCATCATGGTTGACGATATGGGCTTCTCCGATATCGGCTGCTACGGTGGCGAAATCAACACCCCCAATCTCGACCAGCTTGCCGCCGGTGGTATCCGATTCACACAGTTTTATAACGCTGCAAAATGTTGCCCGACACGGGCCTCGCTTTTGACCGGCCTCTATCCGCATCAGGCCGGGATGGGAGGGATGGTAAATAACGGAGCAGACATAAGACCCCCCGGCCCCTATCAGGGTTACCTTAATGATAAATGCCTGACTATCGCCGAAGTCCTCAAAAACGCCGGATATCAGACTTTTATGTCCGGCAAGTGGCACGTTGGTGAAAGCAGACCTCACTGGCCCACAGACAGAGGTTTTGATAAATATTTCGGCTTGATTAGTGGAGCTGCAAATTATTTCGATATTAAAAAGGGCAAGGCAAAAAACATAAAACGACAAATGGCAATCGATAGCGAGCCTTACATGCCCCCGAAAGATAACTTCTATATGACCGATGCCATCACCGAAAACGCCGTCAGACATCTCGATTTTTCTTACCAAAAAGAAAAACCCTTTTTCCTATACGTCGCTTATACCGCTCCGCATTGGCCTCTGCACGCACTCCCCGAAGATATAGCTAAATATAAAGGCGCATATCTTGAAGGCTGGGACAAGCTGCGAAAGAAACGATATCAGCGGCAACTTGCTATGGGCATAATCGATAAAAAATGGCAGCTCTCGCCGCGAGATAAGGGCGCCACAGCCTGGGAGAAAGTCGAGAAAAAAAAAGAAATGGATTTGAAAATGGCTGTATACGCCGCTCAAATCGACCGAATGGACCAGGGAGTCGGCAAAATACTCAATAAAGTAAAAGCACTCGGCCGGGAAGAAAACTCGCTGGTCATCTTTCTTTCAGATAACGGCGGCTGCCATGAAGAAGGACCTTGGGGTTATGACTGGCGGAAAAATGGCATCCCGCCCGGTGGCGTCGATTCATATATGAGTTATGGTTTTTCCTGGGCAAATCTCAGCAACACCCCATTCAGACGTTATAAGCACTGGGTACACGAAGGCGGTATCGCTACGCCATTGATTGCTTACTGGCCGGCGGTAATAAAAAACAAAAATTCTATAACCAATCAAACCGGCCACATCATCGACATTATAGCAACTTGTGTCGATATTGCCCAAACAAAATACCCCGAAAATTATAATGGTCGCTCGATTACTCCGCTGGAAGGAAAAAGTTTGTTGCCGATATTCAGAGGCAAAAAACGCAGGGGACATAAAACACTTTACTGGGAACATATGGGCAACAGGGCCATTCGCTCGGGAAAATGGAAACTCGTCTCTGTCAAAAAAGGTAAATGGGAATTGTACGACATAGACGCCGACCGCACCGAACTGAACGACCTCACACACAAATACCCCAAAAAAACAGAACAGTTGAAAGTTATGTACGAAAGTTGGGCCAAGCGTTGTGGCGTTCGTCTTTAGCCTGTAAAAAAATCAGAAAAGACCGGAAAAATGGAAAAAAGACAAGTAGTTAAGCTGGCGTTCGACGGACAAAAAGTCCCCTATGTCCCCTGGTCCTGTGATTTCACCGTCGAAGCCGCAGATAAACTGCGAAATTATTTTCGCCGCGATGACCTGCCCCGTCTCATCGATAACCACTTCGTAACCCTCGGCAACGACATAGGTTTTTTTACAGAACTCCCCGATAACCGTTTCCGGGATGTCTTCGGTGTCGTCTGGGACAGAAGTATCGATAAGGATATAGGAAATGTCGAAGGCTCCGTCCTAACAGAACCCACCCTGCAGGGATACGAATTTCCCGACCCTCTCGACAAACGTTTTTTTGAAGATATCCCACAAAAGCTCTCCGAATATAGTGATTGTTTCCGAGTCTTTTCACTTGGTTTCTCACTTTATGAGCGGGCATGGACTATGCGGGGAATAGAAAATCTTATGATGGATTTTCTCGACTACCCTGACTTCGTCCACAACCTGTTGCATACTATCGCTGACTACAACATCGCTCAGGTCACCGAAGCCTTGAAATACGATATAGATGCCGTCTTTTTCGGAGATGACTGGGGGCAGCAGACAGGCCTGCAGATGGGCGCGCCTCTCTGGTTCAAGCTTATCTTCCCTCAACTCAAACGTATGTATTCTGCCGTCAAGCAAGCCGGCAAATATGTTATGATTCATTCCTGCGGAAAAGTCGATGAGCTTTTCGATGACCTAATTAATATCGGCGTCAACTGCTTCAATCCATTTCAGCCGGAGGTTATGGACGTCTTCGAAATTATGAAAAAATACAAGGCTCGCCTTGCATTTTATGGCGGCCTCTCAACCCAAAAAACCCTGCCCTATGGTTCCGTTGAGGATGTAAAGAACGAAACCGCCAAACTGCTAAAAGCCGGCAAAGACGGCGGATATGTTTTTGCACCGGCCCACGCCGTCGAGGGAGATGTACCCATCGAAAATATACTCGCATTCATAGAAATACTGCATAACCAAAGCGGCTATAAACAGCGATAATTGCCACCCGGCAGCAGACTAACCTATTTTACGTGCAGTCTGCCCCACACTTTGATTAAAATCAGACTCGACACAACTCCGGTAACTGTAAGGATAACTGCCGGAGTATAATTTCCATATATCCAGTATCCGCTGGCAAAGACTGCCGAATAAACCGCCACACACCCAAAGAACATACACAGAATACCCATCGGCAAATCCGACTTGCCGTCGCTGTCTCCGATGGGGTCGTTTGCTGCTCTGGCACGTTCTAATACACTCTTCCACCCGGGCCCGCCCGGATTAATCAGTCGATAGAAACTCCGAAGTGTTTTTTCATCCGTGGGCCGCGTAACAAAAGTTACAAATACCCACGCGAAAGTTGTTATCCCGACACCGATAACAAGCATCTGCCACTGCGCCAGTTCGCCCAAACCCGTATGGGGATGTATGAATTGAAAATACAACGCGATAAAAAACGACACAACCATCGCAACAATTTCACTGATAGCGTTGATTCTCCACCAGAACCACCTAAGTATAAAAATAAGCCCAGTACCTGCTCCGATTTGCATGATAATATGGAACATCTGAAGCGCATTGCTCATAACCAGAGCTAAAAGGCACGATACTGCCATTAATACCAATGTTGAAAGCCGACCCACCATAACAAGTCGTTTTTCACTGGCTTCAGGCTTCACAAAGCGCTTATAGAAATCATTAACAACATACGATGACCCCCAGTTAACACAGGTTGACATCGTTGACATATAAGCTGCTATCAGAGAAGTCAAAACCAGACCAAGCCATCCGGGCCCGAGAAATGTCAGCATCGCAGGATAAGCAAGGTCATGCTTAAGGATGCCGGAATCCACATCTGGAAAGGCCGCCTTCAGAGAAGCAATATCCGGGAAAATCACTAAAGAGCAAAGTGCAACGATAAACCACGGCCACGGCCGAAGGGCATAGTGCGCCACCGTAAATAATAGCGTCGCGCCAACTGCATTCTTCTCGTCCTTCGCCGCTAACATACGCTGAACAAGAAAACCCCCGCCCCCGGGCTCCGAACCCGGATAATATACACTCCACCACTGAACCGCCAGAGGAATAATAAAAACTGTAACCAGCAAATCCTTATTCGAAAAATCCGGCAGAAGATTAATCTTCGTCATGACGGTTTCATTGGCCATCAGGTTCGCAAGCCCCCCGATTTCCGGCAGACCCAAAGCAACCTTTGCCGCCATAACCGATCCCACCATCGCCAGTCCGAACTGGAAAAAGTCCGTTATCAAAACACCTCGCAACCCCCCTAACATACTATATACCACCGTCACAACCGCTGCGATGGAAACCGTCCAAAATGGTGACAGGTTCAGCAGAACACCGCCGATTTTAATCGCTGCTAACGTAACCGCCGCCATAACAACAACATTGAAGAACACTCCTAAGTACAGCGCCCTGAAGCCCCGCAAAAACGCCGCCGGCCGCCCGCTGTAGCGCAACTCGTAAAATTCAACGTCCGTCATCACACCTGAGCGCCGCCATAACTTGGCATAAACAAAAACCGTCAGCATCCCCGTCAGAAGAAACGGCCACCATTCCCAGTTACCCGAAATCCCGTGTTGACGAACGATATCGGTTACAAGGTTCGGTGTGTCCGTGGAAAAGGTCGTCGCCACCATCGAAACACCGAGCAGCCACCACGGCATATGACGTCCCGAAAGGAAAAACTCCGAAGTGTTCCGCCCTGCCTGCTTGGTAACAATAACCCCGACCCCAAGCGATACAACAAAAAATCCCCCGATAAACGCCCAGTCAATCGGCTCCAAAAGCATAATAACTCCTTAAAATAATCTTTATAGGATTGGAATATGATAATAGACAATTCATCAGCAATCAATATCAAAGTTCCGGCTTAAAACGGTATCAACTTATCAGCATTGCATCGCCGTAAGAATAAAAACGGTACCCCTGTTCTGCGGCATGTCTATATGCACCAAGAATATTTTCAAGACCCGTAAAGGCCGCCACCAGCGCAAGCAGTGTCGACCTGGGCAGATGAAAATTCGTTATCATCGCATCGACCATTTTGAATTTGTAACCCGGCATTATAAATAATTTTGTGCTCCCCCTCACAGCTTCGATGCACCCGCCCACTGCCGCCGCCTCCAGTGTCCGCACACTCGTCGTCCCCACTGCCACTATTCGCCGCCCTTCTTCTTTTGCTGCCCTTATTATACCGGCGTTTTCTTCATCGATGCTGAACCGCTCTTCATGAATCTCATGCTCCTCGATATTCTCCGACGTTATCGGCCTGAATGTCCCCGTCCCAACGTGCAGTGTTACGTATGCAAAAATCACCCCCATCTTTTTCAGTTCCATGATTAGCTCTTTGGTAAAATGCAGCCCCGCCGTCGGAGCCGCCACTGCCCCCTCTTCTCGGGCGTAAACCGTCTGATAACGCTCTTTATCCATTCGGTCCTGCAACGCATTATCGCCCCTCTTAATATACGGCGGCAGCGGTGCAAAACCTGTTTCCTCAAGGATACTTTCCGCCCCCCCCTCTTTTTCTATCTTCAGTTTGTACCTGCCCCTGCCTGTTTTCCCTAAAAAAACCGCCTCGCAAAAATCATTCTTTTCTTTGCCTCTCAGGTAGATACTCTCGCCGGATTTTAATCTGCCGGCTCCTTTTAACATTATCTCCCAGATTCCTTTCTCACTCTCAGACAAAAACAGCCCCTCCAGTTTGCCGCCGCTTTTGCGACGGCAGAAAAATCGCGCCGCTAAAACTTTCGTATCGTTAAGAACAAGGCAGTCGCCGGATGAAAGATATTCCCCTATACGCTCGAAGCAGCTGTCCACAACCTCGCCGCTTGAACGCTCAAACACCAGCAGTCGCGAGCCGCCGCGAACATCTGCCGGCTGCTGAGCAATCAGTTCAGGCCGAAGATGATAATTTAGTTCCTCGGTTTTCATAAACCAAAGTTATCAGACTCACACCGAAATAACAAAAAAAAATTAACACAATAACTACACTGTTTTGCACATCCCCAATGCCGCGCAGAATTTCTTACCAAAGTTGCCAACAGCACAAGACGATGACAAAAACGTATTATTAACTATATATAACTATTTTCGAAAGGGCATGGTGATGGTTTCAAAGAAAAATTTCGAGCAGACAGCCACTTCGATCGCCGCTTTAGGCAAGAGCGAGCTTAAAAGAAGAATCAAAAATTTCAAAGGTCGCTTTAAATTGGATTTCAGCGAGGATTATCTAAATAAACTAACTGTTGACAGGTTAAGACACGTCCTTTTAGCCGCACTCATAAACGCAAAGTGTCACAATTAATCTCCGGTTATCGTTTCCTCTTACCGCCCAGTTGATGGCTCTTTCCCCCTGCTGCCGCCATTTTAAATTGTCTATTGAACCGTTCCCGATTCGACCCGGCCCCCATAACCATAAAAAAAGACTGGCAACTAAAAGTTACCAGTCATTAATCTCTCCCCGCTTCCACCTGCTATAGTTTATTTATGTATCGATAATAAAAACCGTCGCATGATTCTCTTGAAACCTTATGAACATCCGCATATCAACTATTCAAAACGAATGGCAACCCCGATATTAGCGTCTTTGAGCATATTTCGCCGCTCGACACGAACCACTTTACCGCTTTTAATACGAGCGAAACTGCCCTTGCGCTTGGCCAAAGCAACTGTACGAGGAAAGTTGATTTCAACTATATGACCCGCCCGAACCGGCGTGGTTATTGGAACTGTGGCAAAAACCCCCGTCTTGCTTATATTGGAGCTTCGACCGTTAAAAAATCTGTTCGCCTCAGGAAGCCAAATGCTGACCGGCCACGAAAGTTCCGTCCGGCTTTCCTTGCGCTGTTCAACTAAAGTCTCCATTGTCATATCTCCATTATTTTAATCATAGTTCCTTCAATTCACCGTTCCTTCGATAGGTGATTTTATCGTCAATGTTAATTTGGATAGTTTAGCGTATTTGGGTAATTTAGCCATTTTCACAAAAAATTTTTCCTCCTCAGACCTCTTTTCTTATCTGCATCATTATTATCGGGCCTTTCTATTTCTTTTATTGCCGGTTTATCAAAAATCCTCACACACCACCTACATCAGCCGATATTGCTCTCAGACACCTGCCGACTTTTCTTGCTATTCTGGCGTATTTAGTGTATTTTTGGATGATTATGCAAACCAAAGTGGTAAAAATCGATGCCGCAAAACCTGATACGGCAACGCTAAAAGAGGCAGCCGCCCTAATTGATGCCGGCTCCCTCGTAGCTTTCCCTACTGAAACGGTCTATGGCATCGCCTGCCGCGTCGGCAGCGACTCACTAAAGAAACTAAACAACCTCAAAAACAGGCCCCCTGATAAATATTACACCCTGCATATCAGCCAAAAAGCCAACCTCCCCAAATACGTACCATCAATCGGAATAAAGGCTCAAAAACTAATCAAAAATGCCTTGCCCGGCCCTTTGACAATTGTCTTCGATTTGAACCGCACGGACATCAAAAACCTGAAAAAATCACTTGAAAAAGACGTTTTCAAAAACCTGTATAACCAAAACTCAATAGGTATTCGCTGTCCTGACAACACCGTAGCCTCCGAACTGCTCCAAATGGTGCATAATCCTGTTGTTGCCCCGAGCGCAAATATTACCGGCCAAAATCCCGCCGTGAACCCGGAACAGGTACTTGCCCGGTTTTCCGGGCAAATTGAAATGCTCCTCGATGCCGGCCCATGCAAATACAAAAAAAGCAGCACCGTTGTAAAAATAAATAAAAACAATCTGCAGGTTATAAGACCTGGAGCATACTCTCACCAACAGCTGCACGAAATGGCAAAAATTCAATTTCTGTTTGTCTGTACCGGCAATACCTGTAGAAGCCCCATGGCCGAGGGAATATTTCGCAAATATTTAGCGGAAAAATTAAACTGTGAGGTTGACCATCTCGAGAAAAATGGTTATAAAGTGTGTTCAGCCGGCACTATGGGTTTGGTTGGTGTGCCGGCAACTGTGGAAGCTGTGGCAGCCTGTGCAGCTAAGGGATTCGATATAAAAGCTCATAGAAACCGCCCGCTGTCCCAAAAGCTCATCGAAGATTCTGATGTCATATATGCTATGAGCCGGATGCACTGCCGCACAGTTCTCGCTTTGAGCGAACTGGCCGCAGATAAATGTGTGCTGCTGGCCGAAGGAAGGGAAATTCCCGACCCTATAGGTCAGAGTCAGCAGGTTTACGATGGTTGTGCTGATTTAATCGAAAAAGCCGTAAAGAAAAGGATTGGTGAGCTTAAAATATGAAAATCGCAGTTGGAAGTGACCACCGAGGGTTCGAAGCAAAACAACAAATCAAGGCCATTGTGGCTCAGTTGGAACATGAATGTATCGATGTCGGCACCGGCAACAGTAATCCTGTCGATTACCCGGACACCGCTTACCTGGCAGCTATGGCGGTTGTACAAAAAAAGGCGGATATGGCAATACTCGTATGCGGAACGGGTATAGGGATGAGCATAGCCGCTAACAAGGTAAAGGGGATTATTGCTGCCCTTTGCCACGATGAGTTAAGTGCTCAGATTTCCCGACATCATAATAATGCAAATGTACTTTGTATTTCAGGTGACCTTATCGGAGAGGTATTACTACGTAAAATTGTCGAAGTTTGGCTAACTACTGAATTCAGCGGCGGAAGACATCAAAGAAGAGTCGACAAAATAAAGGCTATCGAAGCAGGCAAAGACCCCAGAGAAGTCGTTGCCCGTGCCGCAAACGCAAAATAGCCTCCCTAATTCTCGAACAAAAATCAATCCTTAAAAGCCTTCAAGCCAGTTGCCGGCAAACTCCCCCAAATCCTCCACCCCGACTTTCCCGTCTCCGCTAAGTTCCGCTCCCTCGCAGTCGCCGTAATCGCTTTCCAGCTTCATTTTTGACTTAAAATCAAAGTCAGGTTGTGAATGTAACAATCCAAAAAGATAGACTTATGATGTGCTAAAAGAATGGGCTGTCACTCGATAGCTGAAGTTATGCCCATAAGGGCGGTATTCATAAATAAAGGCTGTTATATAACTTGTGTTGGCACCTCTTTTACAATCTTTTTGCCTCTTTTTCTTCGTCGGCTTATCGTTCTGGGCTCTGCTTCGGCTGGTTTATCAAGCGAAGCCGTCTGGACAGCTTCGATAGCGGTAGCGGCGAATAAATCAGCGCCCATTTCCTCCCAAAGGCCTTCTGCCCTATTAAATAAGCCTCCTGAGAGCATTATGCGCATACTCGGCTGGGCGTTTATATCTCTTATGGTGTCTATCAGCCGTCGGATGCTTGGTGCCTGCTTTGGGGCCGTACCGTAAATCAACAGGATGTCAGGGGCGTATTCACTTGTGAAAGCAAGAATATCGTCATTTGTGAGGTTTCCGCCTAAGAATTTTACTTCCCATCCGTCACTTTCGAAAAGGTCGGCAATAATTTGAGCACCCAGCTCCTGTAATTCATCCGGCGCGCAGCATACTACTATCCTCTTGTATTTACTGGGTTTACGCGGCAGCTTGTTTTGAAGCTGGTCCACGATTGTGCGGTTAATTCGTGTAGCCAAATGTTCCTGAGCTGATGTAATTCTGTCCAAGCGAAATAAATTCTCAATTTCGACCATAATAGGCCATATAATATCGAGGTAAACGGAATTGGCAGGTGTGCCGCTCTGTAGGGTTTCTTCTATTACGGTTCGGCAGGCCTTTCTGTTACCCTGCAGTAATGCGTCCAAATAGCGTTCGAGAGTTCCGACTTTTATCATAATTCAGTCTCCTATACGAATGTTCATTGCCATAAATTGCCTAAATTGCCGTTTTAGTACGCCTCAAGTTCTATTTATGTTAAAATAGGTAAAGTTACGTATCGGTAAGGTCAAATAAAAATCTTTAGTTAAAATGGGTAAGATAAGTAAGATGGGATGTTATTATTTTACCGTGTTAGAGCTTTGTTATATAACTTTTATATGTCTATTTAGAAGTAAGTGTTTTAATAGTAGTCAGTTATGAAGATGAATACCGATACAAACATGGCACAAGTACCTCGGGCATAAATAGACTATTGAACTGAAAACGGAGGGCTTGATTTTGGGTTAAAAATGGGGGTGGGGGTTGAAAAAACGTCAAAAAATTGAAAAAAAAACTACAAAAAGTTCAAAAAAGTTAAAAAAAAGGGGGGAAAAAGAGAAAAAATGAAAAAAAAGTGACAAAATGATGCAAAAAACCGTACAAAATAGCACACCCGATACAAAAGCCTCGTTCAATGTTAAAATGGGTAAGATTTTGTGGGGCAAAATTCCCTTCTCAAAAAGATAAAAAAGATGTATTGTTGGTTAGCTGGCCGCGGAAGCTTTAAATGTTAAAATGGAGAAGATGGGGGAAGTGGGGTGATTCTGGAGTGGACATATTGGATAGATAAAGTTGCGTCGGCAGGATATAGCTGGAGAATTTTATTAAAGAATTAGTCAGGAGTATGGTTGGTGTGGCTGGGAGAAGCTTTGTTGGGTTGGTTAGATGTGGAGTCGGGCGGAGGGGATTGGCGTGGGTGGTTGTGGCCGGTGGTTGATTTCGGCTGGGTGGTGGTGGGGCGCGGGTGGTTCATTTTCCGAAGGCTCGGTCGATGGGTATGCTTTTTGTGTTGGATCGAGGCAAAGTTGATGAGAGCAGCTACGATTATGATTGGGAAAACGCTCAGATGATAGGGGTGAATAAGGACTGTCTTAATCAAAGTCCTCAGAATATTTCGATGGTCTGGTTAAATATTCGATCTCGCGAGCTAAACGCAAAATCTCATCCATTTTACTACCCAGCTTAGATTCTTCTTTTGTCATATCAAGAACAAAGATTTCACCTATAAAAACTTTCAACTGTACAGGATTACAGCACTCATCAGGTGAAATTATAAATATACTAACGTGTTTGTGATGGCAAATGTGATTTTAGTAATGTTAAGTATCATTTAACAATTGCCATTGTCGTTGACGATATACATTCATAGGCATCTTGGTGATTTTATGTCATCCATAATCGCTGCTGTATCGTCTATATATATAGACTTAGGTGCTATTATGAGCAAAATCGGATTTTCATGTAGGAGAACGATATGAAATCAAGAGTACTGGGACGATTATTGGTCGCGATATGGGTAATCGGCTTGATATTTATCATGTCGGGTTGTATCGAACGCACGGAAACCATTCGCGTTGAGCCTGACGGAACCGTATATCTGCAAGTGGTATTTAGAGGAGATCCGGATGACATCCAGACAGGTGATGCCTTGCTCAGTGAGCAGGGTCCTTGGTCTATAGTGGACACAGTCCAGTTGCAGGATGATGGATCTGAGAAACTGGTCCGAACCGCGACCCTCACCGTCAAGCCTGGCGAGAGACTACCTGATCAGTACTGTCCAGAGAACTCCGATCTATCCGATGTTGCTCTGTCCATGCCCACTTTCCTGCGTATCGAAGAGAAATCGGACGGAACCTATTATCATTTCAGACGAGACTACGAACGCCGCGACTGGGCTTGCATAGACTACTTCCGCCGAAAGCTGGTGGAACATGAGCTTGAAGCGATCCAAGGCAAAAAATTAGCGGATGTGCCTGCCGAACAATGTGAAAGCCTGACCCGCGGCTTGGTAGAGTATGAAAAAGCCAAAGTCATCGAGTTGGCTTGGGCTGCAAATGAGACTTTGTATCCACAGTTGGAACAAGACCAGTGGCTGGTGTTGCGACAAGGGATCGATGATGTGTATAATCGCATCGATATCAAACGTATAGTCGAGATTCTCCAGATGAAAGATCAGCAAGCGGGCGAAGAGATTCGACATCTTACCGATGAGATCTCACTCCAGATTCACCGGGTGATCAGCCAGAGGCTATCCGAAGTAGATGCCACTGGATTGCTCGGCCAGCAGTTTGTCGAACAATTCGAGATCGAACGGCAGCGGCGTATGATCAGCGAAGATCTTCAGGATGAAAGCTGGCAAGTCAGCGTGCAACTTCCCGGCCGCTTGGTGGGCCACAACGGTGACTACGTCGAAGGAAATGTCGTAATATGGAAGTTTGCCGGCGACGCCATTAACGACCGTGACCAGACTCTCATGGCAACATCCGTTGTCGCGAAGAAGTAGTGATTGCAATAAATGTAATGTTACTATCATGACAACTGAAAGAGAATTAGAAATTGAGGAATATGTAGGGCAGGTGTACGCTTGGGCCTACCGTCTCCTGCAAAACCACCACGATACCATGGATGTTAGTCAGGAAGTTTCTATCAAGTGGTTGCAGGCTAAGGACAAAGGACAGCGCCCAGCCAATCCGGTTGCCTGGCTGCGGAGGGTGACTATCAACTTGGCCATCGATGCCATCCGCGTTCGCACAAGGAAGGAGCAACAAGCACAGGTCAACCAACTCGAGGCCTCTACATCGGGCCATGCCGCTGAACTGGTCACACAGGAAACCGCCCGACAGATCACTACCGCCCTGGAATTTCTCACGGAGCAACAACGCTCGGTCGTGGTCGCCAAGGTTTACGATGGCTACACCTTTGCACAGATTGCCAGACAAATGGAGTTAGCCGTGCCGACCGTCAAAACACACTATCTGCGAGCCTTGCGTAAGCTGCGCATAAAGCTCGCACATGTTCAAAGAGAGTTAGGAGTCGATCATGGAATGTAAAGACGTACAGGAGATGTTGGCAGACTATCTGGGAGATGAACTCGACTCGTCTTGCCGGAATGCTTTCGACAATCACCTAGCGATATGCCTGCAATGCCGACGTGAAGTTGAGTCGTTACAAAGGACACTTCGATCTTTGGAACAGCTTGCTGATCCGGCGGAGCGCAACAGTTGGGACGCATCATTATCCAGGTCGAAAACTCCCCGCAGATATGTTTTGCGGTTGTTGACATATGCTGCAACCCTCGTCATTGGTGTAGGAATCGGTTGGTTTGGCAGCCCCAAACTTTCGGGCTCCAACAAAGTATTCGTTCCGTTCCCGCACAAGACGGAACACGACATCATGTCAAGGAACCTGGAACGCCAACTGCCCGACCAGTTCGTCCGTAATGCAATTGCTCTTTCGGCCGCTCTTAGCCAGCCACTTGGCGATAGTAGATATGTTCGCTAGAACTGCAACAGCTGCCTAGGCACAGAGCATGGTAGGGCTTAGATATGACCAAAGCTGGCGGAAATCACAGGATTGCGAATGAAGCAAGCATGAGTGGCTTACATCTTCTTTGTATTTCAAATGAGATTGTCGTCCATTCAGTTGATGAGGGCAGCCCTGCACAAAAAGCAGGTATACAAGCTAATGATGTAATTACCCAAATCAACAACAAAGATTCTAATGCGTACGAAATGTGGGATGAAGAACTTGCTGCGTATAAATCTATGGTCTCTGTTGATAGCACGAATGTTATGATTTCGGCCGGCACAGACCTTCAAGGAGATGCTTATATAGTCAAAATTGATTACATCCTTTAATCAAGGTTAGCTGTTATTAGCCATTTGTGCCTTATGACGTTAAGCCCGGTTTCCAGCCGGACAAGGAGACCGGGCTTTTGTATATATACCTGCCACACCCTCCGCAGCCCGTCCCTGTTTTTTTTATTGGGGGTGGTTTTTCGGCACAAAACGGGGTTTTTTGATGAAAGATAGGTTTTTGAAAGGCAAATGTAGCCAAATTTCTGGTCAAATGTAGGCATTGGTAAGTTCAAAAGTAGGGTTTTGGAATGGGAAATTTAGGCTTTTGCTCGTTTGTTTTTTGCAGACGATGCCCGGCTTTTTTTCTTTGACGGCAAGTGCGGGGTTGGGTTTATTGAATAATTCCGAGTCTGCAAACAAGTTTCCGTTGCTTCTTCAAGATTTATCCGCCGGAGTTTACCCCTTATGGGGGCGGACTCGTCCAATCTCTTTTATTAAATGATTCCACGTGTGCAAAGTTTGCCCATCCAAACTGACTATACCTTATCATCGTATAGGCGACTTTTTTCATCTTTCGCGATTGAATCAAGCTCTGGGTACAGTGTACGATACAAGATACCCATTTCTCTTAAATTTCTGCGTATTGATTTCTTATATTTTGCTAGAATTACATGTCTTCTTAGCCCTGCCTCTTCAGGAAAGACAGCATTTGACTTTGTTGGTTTCAGGTGTAGAGTGAAAACGCTGCTTTGTGCTATCATACGAGGCCAAGCAAGCGGTGGCAAAATTGCAACGGGCCAAACCGGAGGTTTGACTATATCGAATTTTGTTTCTTCTCGAATATTCTTGAGCAACCCACCTTTTTTGTCATGAGTATAAAACATCTCTCTTGCTAGGTACTCAACAACCGGATTTCCTGGAATTGGAAAAGTCCAGCCAATGTCTGATTTGCTATTCAATTCTTTAGGCATAATGGTCCAAAGCTGACCATCCTTATCATCTGGTTTACACACCGCGTTAAACACAGCAACTAGAATGTTCTGTGTCCAATCCAAAAGGCGAGTCGGCATGCCATGATGCTGCATAAGAAATAACCACTTTAAATTATTCAAGGGATTCGCTTCTCCAGGCAAGTCACTTTTTAGACCAGGTGCTAATCGTTTAAATTTATATATAAGCTTGGATTCTGCTCCTCTCAATCTCTCTGTCTCTTCATGATCGAAATCACTAACCTTCTTTTGCTCCGTTTTGCCTGTATCGTTTGTTCTTTTTAGAAAGGCCCAATTTCGTTCTCTGAAAATCCCGGGCATTGGTAGCAGAAAAGGCTCGGCTTCCCCACGAAAAAAATAGTTCTTAGAATTAAGACCAACGTTGACGACGTCCACTACACTCTTAATTTCAGTACCATTTTCAAAACACATGATATAACCTCATTCGCACACAAGTAAAGAATAGATTCCCGCCTTCGCGGAAAT
>CAZIKS010000043.1:0-20362 GCA_964539795.1 uncultured Pirellulales bacterium | reverse complement strand
GGCTTACGTTGCGGCAAACAGGGCTTAATGCTTGTAAGATAGTGCTTTGCGTGTTGATATAACAGATATAATAGCTGCAAAGATAGGCTAATACCAGGTGAATAGTGAAAAAAAGTTTTACAATTGGACATAAATTTTGCATAATTAATGTTTTATAAAATAAGTTAAGGGGAAACTATGAAACTTGATGCAACGAAAATGAAGGATTGGCAGATTGCGGAAGCTGCCGAGGAGACTATGAAGCCTGTTCACCAGTTGGCAGACGAACTGGGGCTTAAAGACAATGAACTGCTGCCTGTTGGGCTTCAACTTGGTAAAGTCGATTATATGAAAGTACTTGACCGGCTCAAAGGCACCCCGGACGCGAAGTATATCGATGTTACCGCCATTACGCCGACACCGTTAGGTGAAGGCAAAACAACCACGGCAATCGGGCTTATCGAAGGTCTTGGCAAGTTGGACAAGCGTGTGGTAGGGGCTATTCGCCAGCCCAGCGGCGGGCCTACCTTCAATATCAAAGGTTCAGCAGCTGGCGGCGGTCTTGCGCAATGCATTCCACTAACGCCCTTTTCAATACGACTTACAGGCGATATCGACTCTATCACGAACGCTCATAACCTGGCGATGGTGGCTCTTACCTCGCGTATGCAGCATGAAAGAAACTATGACGATGCCCGTTTGGCCAAGAGCCATCTAAAGCGCCTCGATATTGACCCTGACAGAATACAAATGAAGTGGGTTATGGACTTCTGTGCCCAGGCTTTACGGAATATCACCATCGGCAAAGGCGGCAAAATGGATGGCTACGAAATGGAATCCGGATTTGCTATCACCGTTTCCAGTGAGGTTATGGCGATACTTGCCGTTGCCAAGGACTTGAAAGACCTTCGTGAGCGGATGGCCAAAATCGTTGTTGCCTATAATAAAAAAGGCAATGAAGTTACCACAGCCGACCTTGAAGTCGATGGTGCAATGACGGCCTGGATGGTTGAGGCCCTCAATCCGAACTTGCTGCAGACTATCGAGGGCCAGCCGGTATTTGTGCATGCAGGTCCTTTTGCGAATATCGCCATCGGCCAAAGCTCCATCATTGCCGACAGAATCGGAACCAAACTGGGTGATTATCACGTGACCGAAAGTGGTTTCGGGGCGGATATCGGTTTTGAAAAATTCTGGAACTTAAAATGTCGGATGTCCGGCCTGACTCCAAACGCTATTGTTGTTGTTGCCACTATCCGTGCGCTGAAAATGCACGGCGGAGGCCCTGCCGTGAAACCGGGAGTGCCGCTGGCAGAAGAATATACCAAAGAAAACCTTGAATTGTTGGAAAAGGGCTGCGAAAACCTTATTGCACATATCGAAACCGTCAAAAAAAGCGGTGTCAGGCCGGTAGTTTGTGTCAACAGCTTTTATACCGATACCAAAGCTGAAATCGAGTTGGTGCGTAAAATCGCCGAGCAAAACGGGGCTTTGGCTGCTGTTTCAGAGCATTGGCTAAAGGGTGGTGAAGGCAGCATCGAATTGGCCGAGGCGGTCATATCGGCATGTGAAGAGCAAAACCACTTCAAACATCTGTATGATTTGGAGACGCCGTTGCGGAAGCGAATCGAACTAATCGCCAAAGAAGTGTATGGTGCCGATGGCGTAACTTATAGTGATGAGGCTTTGGAAAAAGCAAAAGCCTTTGAAGCCGACCCGCAGGCCAGTGAGTTGGGAACCTGTATGGTCAAGACACACCTTAGCCTGTCGCACGACCCGGATCTCAAAGGCCGTCCGAAGGGCTGGGATCTTCCCATTCGTGATATTATGGTTTATAAAGGTGCCGGCTTTATCGTACCGGTGGCGGGTGCGATTAAATTGATGCCGGGTACTGCTTCAAATCCTGCTTATCGTCACATTGATGTGGATGTTAACACAGGAAAGGTACAAGGCCTGTTTTAAGATTGATTATTTATTTGTGACTATTGGTTATTGACTACTGTGGTGCAGAAAGTAAAAAATTGTAAGAGTGTTTTAGTTATAGGAGGGGGTATCGCAGGTTCAGCAGTGGCGCAACGTCTGAGCCAGGCGGGGATAGATGTTCATCTTATTGAGAAGCAGGCTGAAGTAGGTGGTCATGTGGCCGAGATGGGTTGTAAAGCGACAGATATTTGTCTGCGATGTAATGTATGCGTGGCAAATGAGCTTTTAAGGACAGTAGCAACTTCAGCTGATATTAACATCTATTTGCGAACAGAGTTGAAAAAGCTCGAACCCGGTTCGAACGGCAGTCGTTACGCTGCTTTATTGGAACATAGTCCGACTTTTATAGACCGGAATAAATGTATAGGCTGCCGTGGCTGTGTAGACAACTGTCCGGAAAAATGTATAGCCATGCCAAAAGTGGCAGCTTCTCCCGCCGTACCTGTGGTCGATTATTCACAATGTCGTCGGAGCCTTGGTAAAAAATGTACAGTTTGCGAAGAAATCTGTCCTGTCAATGCAATCAATATGGCACAGAAAAAATCCGAGAGCCAAATCGACGTTGATAATATCGTTATAGCAACCGGTTACGAACCGTATGACCCATTGGTGAATGCCTCATATGGATATGGAACTTCAGCAAATATTATTAGCGGTACTGAGGCTGAAAGGCAATTGTCGACAGGGGCGAAGATTACTCGACCTTCGGATGGCCGGCAGCCTAAAAGCATCGCTTTTATCCAGTGTGTCGGTTCAAGGAGCGAAGAAGTACATCGTCGGCCTGAAGACACGGATTACTGTTCTGCGGTGTGCTGTGCGTATGCGTTGAGGATGGCGCAACTGATGAAACACCATAATAACGAGGCTGAAGTCACGGTTTTTTATATGGATATTCAAAACTTCGGTAAAGGATTCAATGATTTTTACAATAAGTGTAAAGATAATATGACGTTCATCCGGTCCCGACCCTATGAGATTAAACAGGACCAGAATGGCATGGTCTGCGTTAAGTTTGCTCCACAGTCCGTACCTGAGGCGGCGGAATCTCAAGTTTGTGAACAGGAGTTTGACCTGGTGATTTTATCAGTGGGGATTCGGCCGGCGACCGATGCAACAAAACTGGCAGAAAGGCTTTTGATACCGGTTGATGAGTATGGTTTTCTGGGTCTTAAAGATGCTTCGGCCCTGCCTAAATTACAGCGTGAAGGGATTTTTGTAGCTGGAGCGTGTGAATCTCCCAAAGACATAGAATCCACAATTACCCAGGCGCAGGCGGTTAGTGCCGCAATTATAAGTGAGGCTTAAAAGGTGATTCAAAAAGCTAAACAGGCAGATGGTGATATAGGTGTTGTGCTGTGTGACTGCGGCGGGACACTGCGCGAAAGGTTAGATTTCGAGAAACTCCAAAAACATATAGAGCAGATGCCTTCGTTAGCTAAAGTAAACTGCTGTTCAAAATTCTGTAAGCTGGAAGAATTTACCAGAGCGATAAAATCCCTTGCAACAAGGCAGGTAAATCGTGTTGTAATCGCCGCTTGCGATTCGGAGAATTTCGACATAATTTTGCGCGAAGCAATGGCAAATGAAAGCCTCAACGAAGGGTTTTTTTGGTGTGTAAATATTCGGGAACATTGCGGCTGGGTCACAAGCAAGCTAAAGGCAGCTACGGACAAAGCCATAGACCTTCTGACGGCGGCTGTTCGGCGGGTAAAACTTGCAACTGCCACAAAAACGAAAAAAACCGGTGTGAATCAGGACGTATTGGTTCTTGGAGGCGGCGTGGCGGCAATGCAAACAGCCGTTGGGCTTTCAGAGTTGAGCCACCAGGTGACAGTAATAAATAGCGGGGAAAGATTAGGTGGGTTGGCGGGGAAAATGCCGGAATTTTATGCTTATGTGGCTTCAGATTCATCCGACGCTAAGAGACTTGTTCAAAATCGAGTAAGCGGGCTTGTCGAACGGGTAAACAACGATAAGCAAATCTGTGTTCTCAATAGCGCATCTTTGGAGTCGGTGGAGGGGGAATTCGGCAATTTTGCTGGAGTAGTTATTTCCGACGGCAGCAAGAAAACCATTCCCGCAGGGGCGGTTGTTTTGGCTACAGGCTCGGTCCCATCGGCACTTGGGGGGCAGGTGGCGAAGTTCATCCGGAACGGAAAGCAAATTCCCGAACGAATTGCCATAGTGCTTGATGTCCTTTCTGAACAGGGCAGGGACGTTTCGGCCCAGGTGCTGTCAGCAGCTGAATTACTGGCGAGTCGTTTCGGAGCAGAGGTGAAATTGTACTGTCATAATATTAGGGTGGCTGCAACGGGTCTGGAAACTTTATATCAACGAGTCAGAGATGCTGGGGTAGTGGTTGTAAAATATGATAAGCCACCGGTAATTTCTGAGCAAGGTGATAAGAAAATCGTATGTGTGGAAGAGCCGGTAATAGGCGTCCAGATATGTGAAGAATTTGACTTGGTGATTACTGCTGATGCTCCTGCCGGCAACGGTGAACTTCTGGAAGTTATCGAAGGTTTGCGGGCTGGTCCGGAGAATGCACTGCAAGCAGATAACGTATGGCTTTTGCCGACAAAAACAAATCGCGAAGGTATTTTTACCACAGGCTCGGCCCGCGGCAATAGCGAACTTAGAATTGCTCAGGCCGATGGTTTGGCGGCGGCAAACGAAATCCACGAATTGCTCAAAAATAAGCAAATCGAAGTTTTTGATGATGCCGCAACAGTTGATGCTGATAAGTGTGTTCTGTGTCTGACTTGTATGCGGATATGTCCACACGGTGCGGTCAGTGTTGATATTGAAAATAAAACTGCTTCGGTCTCAGCAGTAACCTGCCAGCGTTGTGGTATATGTGCGGCTCAATGCCCGGCGGCGGCTATTCAGTTACCCCGTTACACAGATGAGCAAATCTCAGCGGAAGTTGGAGACGGGCCTCGAATAACAGTTTTTGCCTGTGAGAATTCGGCCTTGCCTGCGGCAACGGCGGCGGGAATTAACGGTTCGCAATACCCTGCGAACATTCGACTAATTCGCATTCCGTGTGCCGGCAAGGTTGACCCGCGTCAGGTACTTCAGGCGCTGGAGAATGGAGCGGCAAAAGTGCTAATCCTCGGTTGCCATCCGGAGAGTTGTCAATATCTGAGCGGCTCAAGCCGGGCGAAAAAGAAAATAGAACGGATTAATAATACACTGGAGAAAGCGGGGGTTGATAAAGGAAAAGTTGTATTCGGACCATTAGCGTCGGTGGAACCGACTAAGTTCCTTGAATATGTGAAGGAGTAAAAAAACAAATGACGGCACAAATTATAGATGGCAAGCAAGTAGCTGCGGATATGCGGGCGGAGATTAAAGATGAGGTCGCTAAACTCAAAGAGCAGGGTGTTGTGCCGGGACTGGGAGTTATTCTGGTTGGTGAGGACCCAGCTTCGCAGTCCTATGTCAGAGCTAAAGAACGAGCCTGTGAAGAAGCAGGGATTTATTCCGATGATAATCGCCTGCCGGCTGAAACCACGCAGGAAGATTTGATAGCATTGGTCAGGAAGATGAACAAAGATCCGAAAATCAACGGTATCCTTGTTCAACTGCCTTTGCCCAAAGGTCTTAATGAGGCCGAGGTCCTTTTAACGATTGACCCTGATAAGGACGTCGATGGTTTTCACCCGATGAACGTGGGTAAAATGATGGTAGGAGAAAAGGCATTTTTACCCTGTACCCCTCATGGGGTTATTCAACTGCTGCTGCGCAGCGGCGTTAAAATTGAGGGCGCCAATGCAGTCATCGTGGGGCGCAGCAACATTGTCGGCAAGCCCCTTGCGAATATGCTTATCCAGAAAAACGCCAAAGGAAATGCCACTGTAACAGTCTGCCATACCCGCACCAAGGACCTGCCTCACCATACGAAGCAGGCCGACATTGTCATTGCAGCTGCTGGTCGGCCAAACACGATTACGGCTGATATGGTAAAGGAGGGTGTGGTGGTAATTGATGTGGGTGTTAACCGCGTCGAGGATTCAACAAAGAAACGAGGTTATCGTCTGGTTGGTGACGTGGATTTCGAGGGGCTTAAGGAAAAGGCTTCGCTTATTACTCCCGTACCGGGCGGGGTAGGCCCGATGACAATTACTATGCTGCTTTATAACACGGTCGAGTCGGCTAAAAGAGCCGCTGGAATCGGAGTTGAAAAATGATAGTTGCCGAACAAAAGCCGATTGAAGAAATCAAAGGTTTCCTTGACGGGCACAAGAATATATTGCTGCTCGGCTGCGGCACGTGTGTTACCGTCTGCCTGGCGGGTGGTGAAAGAGAAGTTGCCACACTGGCTTCTGTTTTAAGACTTTCGGGAAATTCCGAAATCCAGGAGAATACCATCGAAAGACAATGTGATGCGGAGTTTTTCGATGCGATAAAAGAGCAGGCTCAAGCCGCCGACGCAATTTTGTCAATGGCCTGCGGTGTCGGGGTTCAATTGGCGGCGAGAATATACCCGGATAAACCTGTTTACCCCGCACTTAATACAAAATTTATGGGTACTAATGACCATGCCGGGGAATGGTCGGAGAACTGTCTGGCCTGCGGCGACTGTAAACTTGGTATTTTTGGTGGGGTGTGCCCTGTAACAAGATGCTCCAAGTCGTTGCTGAACGGTCCCTGCGGGGGTTCTGTCGAGGGTAAGTGTGAAGTTGACCCTGATAATATCGACTGCGGCTGGCAGTTGATTTATGACCGACTCAAAACGCTGGGCAGTTTGGGTGTGCTTGGTGAGAATTCTGAGCCCAGAGACTGGAGCAAAACCCACGATGGTGGGCCGAGAAAGCTTTCGAGAGAAGATATTGCAGGATTATAATGGTTGAGAACGAATACAAATCAGGCAGCAATCTGGAGAAGGTGCTTGCGAGCGGTAAGTTTGCGGTAAGCGCCGAACTCGGCCCCCCTAAAAGTGCCGATCTTGACCTAATCAAAAAGAAAGTCGAACAGCTCTCCGGCTGGGTGGATGCGGTAAACATAACTGACAATCAGACCGCAATCGTACGTGTCTCAAGTATTGCCACCGGCAAACTGGTTCTTGATATGGGACTTGAGCCGATTATTCAGATGACCTGCCGGGACAGAAATCGTCTCAGCATACAATCCGATATCCTCGGAGCATATCTTCTGGGTATTCGCAATCTCCTCTGTTTAACCGGTGACCATCAATGTTTCGGCAATCACCCTACAGCAAAACATGTTTTCGACCTTGATTCGGTTCAGCTGATTCAAATGGTCAAGGATATGCGCGATAAGAAAGTCTTTGCGTGCGGCGAGGAAATCAAAAATTCAAAGAAAGCGGAAGTAAAAGAGCCGCGAATGTTCATTGGTGCAGCGGCCAATCCTTTTGCGGACCCGTTTGAGTTTCGTATCATTCGGCTGGAAAAGAAAATTAACGCTGGAATCGACTTTATTCAAACCCAGTGTATTTATGATATGGAGCGTTTCGGTGAGTGGATGGAGCAGGTGTGCAGCAGGGGGCTGTACAAAAAATGTAAAATTTTGGCAGGTGTGACGCCATTGAAGTCCGCCGGTATGACCAGATATATGCGTGACAAAGTCGCCGGTGTTTCTGTGCCGAACTATTATGTCGAGCGAATGAGCAGGGCCGAGGACCCAAAGGTCGAAGGCGTTAATATTTGTGTCGAACAAATACAGCAACTTCGACAAATAGAAGGTGTGGCCGGTGTTCATATAATGGCTATCGAATGGGAGGAAAAAGTCCGGGAAATCGTCGAAAAAGCCGGGCTGAAACGTGAGTAGCGAATCGTGAAAGATGAATAGAGACACGAGAAATGTGAGGTTAATGTGGAAAAGATAGAAGCCCAAAATCTTGACCCTCAATTTAAATACGATGTTGCCGCGCATCCGGGCGGAGACAATATTAAGCTTTGTTTTGCCTGCGGTACCTGTACGGCGGGCTGTCCCGTATCGGCGGTAGACCCGGAGTACAACCCTCGCAAGATTATCCGGCAGGTCCTGCTTGGAATGCGCAAAGAAGTGCTCTGCTCGCCGGTCATCTGGCGATGTGTGCAATGTTATTCCTGCAGTGCCAAATGTCCGCAGAATGTCAAATTCAGGGACGTTATGAAAGCATTGCGAGAGATGGCGGCTGCAGAAGGGTGTGTTGATGTCGGACTGTTGCAGGAAGTCGAACAATTGGATGAATTCTCGCAGAAAGTGCGACGAGATATGGTAAATTTGCTGATATCAGACCGCGAAAAATTCAAAAAACTGAAAACGAAAGTAGAAGAAATTACTACAGCGGAATGTTGAGTTAATAATGATTGCACCTACTAAAAACAAGCAGGGAAAGGTCGGGGCCGTTTTGGTAATCGGTGGCGGCATCGCTGGCATTCAGGCTGCTCTGGATTTGGCTGAGTCGGGCCAGAAGGTATATCTGTTGGAGAACTCACCTGCAATCGGCGGCAATATGGCCCGGCTGGACAAAACCTTTCCGACAAATGACTGCTCGACGTGCATTCTTTCGCCTAAACTGGTGGAGGCCGGCCGACATCTGAACATAGAGCTTATAACTTATGCCGACCTTGAAAATGTTCGGGGTGGTCCGGGACATTTCACCGTCAAAATCAAAAAAAGACCTCGCCACATTGATGATGAAAAGTGCACCGGTTGCGGACTATGTGCCAAAGTGGATATACCGAAAGCGGAAGAACTCACCGAACATGACGGCGAATTATGGGTCGAGCGCATCACTGTTGATGAGGTTAAATGCGTGCAGTGCGGTGACTGTGTACGTGCGTGCGTGAAAGAAAATCCTGAAGCTCCTGCTTTGAGTAGTATATATAAAGAACAGACATACACTGAGCCAATCAAATCGGGGCAAATAACAGCAGCTACAGAGTTGAGAAAACTACGGCAAATGAGCAAAGAGCAGCGACTTGACTACTGGCAGCAGCAAATGGATAAATGTATGAAGTGCTATGGCTGCCGGGATGTGTGTCCGATTTTTGTTGACGAGGAGTGCAAACTCGAAGAATGGGCCACGCCGGGCCGGCTACCTCCCGTACCTCTGTATCATATTGCCAGGGCATACTACATTGCTCAACGGTGTACACACTGTGGCTTTTGTGAACAGACCTGTCCGGGCAATCTTCCTTTACGAATGCTGGCTGACCTTATCCGTCACGAAGACTCAAAGGACTTGTTTACTTTTGTTCCGGATGTTTCCGAAGAACAGAAAGAAAAGATTTGTGCTGCTTTTGCCGGCCGTAAGAAAAAGGAGAACGAACTATGAGCAGCGACTTTGTTCTCACAACTTGTCCTTTCTGTGGTTGCGGCTGTAATTTTTATCTTATGGTGGTCGACGGCAGAGTCGTCGATATTGCCCCGTGTTTTACCGACAGGATTAGTCAGGGTAGACTCTGCGTGAAGGGTCGTCGGGCACATGAATTTATCCATAACGAGCAGCGTCTCACTAAGCCTTTAATACGCAAAAATGGTCAGTTTGAAGAGGCATCGTGGGATGAAGCCCTGGATTTTGTTGCAGAGGGCCTGCGAAAGATAAAGCAGGCAGACTCAGCCGACGCGATTGGGGTGCTTTCCTCGGCCAAGTGTACTAACGAAGAAAATTATCTTTTGATGAAATTCGCCAGAACTGTACTCGGCACGAATAATGTGGACCACTGTGCCAGGTTGTGCCACGCATCCACTGTGGCAGGGTTGGCAGCGGCATTCGGCAGTGGGGCAATGACCAATTCTATTCCTGAAGTAGCCCAGGCCGATTGCATACTGGTTACAGGCAGTAACACCGTTGAGCAGCATCCGCTTATAGGCACACGTGTGCTGGAAGCGAAAGAACGTGGCGCTACCCTGATAGTGATTGACCCGCGTGAGACACCGCTTTCCGCTCAGGCGAATATTTTCCTGCGTCAAAAACCCGGAACAGACGTGGCCTGGCTCAATGGCTTTATGAATATTATTATACAGGAAGGCATGGCTGATGAGTCCTTCATCGCTGAACGTACAGAAGGATTCGATGATTTGGCAAAGACCGTAGACAACTACCCGCCGGAGAAGGTTGAGCAGATTACCGGTATTAACGCAGAACAATTAAGACAAGCCGCAGTCGCATACGCCAGGGCGGATTCAGCTATGATTCTCTACTCGATGGGTATCACACAGCATAGCACAGGGACTAATAATGTCAAATCCGTAGCTAACCTGGCTATGTTAACAGGCAACGTCGGGAAAGCTAACAGTGGCGTTAATCCGCTGAGAGGGCAGAACAATGTGCAGGGTGCCTGTGACATGGGGGCGCTGCCAAATGTTTATTCCGGTTATCAGAAGGTTACGGATTCGACGACAAGGAAAAAATTTGAAAAGGCCTGGGGGAAGGCTCTGCCGGCAGAAGTTGGTCTGACTGTAGTTGAGATGATGAACGCAGCGGAAGACGGCCAACTCAAAGCTCTTTATATTATGGGAGAAAACCCAATGCTCTCCGACCCTGACATCAACCATGTCAGGCGAGCGCTTGAAAAGCTTCAATTGCTGGTTGTGCAGGATATATTTCTTACTGAGACAGCAGAAATGGCTGATGTGGTTTTACCGGGGGCCTGTTTTGCCGAAAAGGAAGGGACATTTACTAATACCGACCGTACTGTACTTCGGGTGCGAAAAGCGATTGAGCCTCCGGGTGAAGCGATGCCCGACTGGCGTGTGATTTGTAATTTGGCAAAATGTCTTGATGGTGATAGTTTGGCTTACGATAGTGCTGAGTCGATTATGACCGAGATTGCTCAGACCACCCCTTCTTACGGCGGTATTTGCTATGAACGTCTCGACCAGGGCCAAACACTGGCCTGGCCCTGTCCATCAAAGGATAGCCCCGGCACCAAATTCCTTCACGAGGGGAAATTTGCAAAGGGTCGAGGCCGGTTTCATAATATTGAGTATATTCCTACGGCCGAAGAAACGGATGAGAAGTTTCCCCTGATTCTTACGACTGGGCGAACAACGTTTCATTATCATACAGGTACGATGACTCGGAAAATTGCTTTGCTGAATTATGAAGTGCCGACCGGTTATATGGAAATAAGCTCGGAAGATGCGGCCCAACTTAGCATCGACGACGGTGAAAAACTGCAGGTCAACTCCAGAAGAGGTGAAATTGAAATAGCTGCCAAGGTTACGGCACGTGTACCGAAAGGAACTGTTTTCATTCCTTTTCATTTTGTTGAATGTGCAGCGAATGTGCTGACAAGTCCCGCCCTGGACCCTGATGCCAAAATACCCGTATTAAAGGTATGCGCAGTGAATGTTTCTAAGAAAAGCTGAAAATGAACACAAATAATATACATATAGCCAGCCAGGCATCGGAACTGTTAGACAGCGGTTGCGACGGTATTGTTGGACTGAGAAAACGCTGGGGGCATACAGGCCCATACGTGTTCACTCAAAAAGATGAATTGGCTGAGATAGTTGTTGAACCACGTTATCCGATGGCTATGCTTGTTCGCAATTTATTGCACGCAGAACCTGATAAAAAACTCGGTGTGGTAGCGCGTGGGTGCGATGTACGCGCTATCAAAGCACTGGCAGAGGATAAGTTGCTGGATGCCGATTCAGTTGCTTTTGTCGGTGTTATATGCAGCGAAGAGCAGGCGGCGGAATGCAACTGTGAGAAGCCGATTTATGAACTGACCAAATGCACCGGTTGCTGGGAGTGCATTGAAAAATGTCCGGAAGACGCTATCAAGATAAATAGCTGCTGTCCGATTGTTCTGCCCAATGAGTTCGATGAAGGTCTGTCTTTCCGCCGGGCGATATATACGCCATATCCTCAGGCTGTGCCACGAACATATCTCAGGGATGCTGAGCACTGCCTTAAACTGACCGACAAACTTGACTGCAAAGGATGTGCCAATATCTGCGAAGCCGAGGCGGTTATCGCAGACGACCAGGTCAAAGAAGAAAATGTAGAGGTCGGCGCCATTGTAGTAGTACCCGGCTTTAAGGAATTTGTCTCGAAGCTCAAATATGACTTTGGGTACAGCCGCTATGATGATGTAGTAAGCAGTATTGAATTTGAGCGGATACTTTCAGCTTCCGGACCCTCTTCAGGGCACGTTCGAAGGCTCAGCGACGGCAAAGAACCTAAAAAGATAGCTTTTCTTCAATGCGTCGGCTCGCGGGATATATCCTGCCGCAATGGGTACTGTTCCAGTGTGTGCTGTATGTATGCAATTAAGGAGGCAGTGATTGCCAAGGAGCATCTCAAGGATGTCGAGGTCAATATCTTCTTTATGGATATGCGTGCCTTTGGCAAAGATTTTGATAAATATTACGAACGAGCCAAGTCGCAATACGGCGTTCGTTTTGTGCGAGCAAGAGTCAGTGATGTTTACAAACAAAACGGCGATGGTCAACTCACCGTCCAGTATGCTGCTGAGTCCGGTTCTGTGGCTGAGGACCAGTTCGATATGGTAGTATTGTCTGTCGGTCTTGAGCCCGATGAACGACAAAGAGATTTGGCTGCTAAGCTGGGAGTTCGACTTGACAGTCACGGATTTATCTGGACTAATTCCCTGAAGCCACTCGAAACTTCCCGTCCCGGAGTTTTTGTCGGCGGCGCGGCATCGGGGCCGAAAGATATACCTGAGACTGTAACCCAGGCCAGCGGCACCGCCTGTGAGGCCGGCCGGTTATTGGCGGATGTCAGGGACAGCTTAACCACCGAGCGTGAATTCCCACCGGAAAAAGATGTAACCGAACAGGAACCGCGTATAGGCGTGTTTGTCTGTCACTGTGGAATCAATATAGGCGGCGTGGTAGATGTACCGTCGGCGGCGGAGTACGCCAAGTCTCTTCCTTACGTAGTTTATGCTGAGGATAATCTTTATACATGCTCTCAGGATACACAGGACCATATTCGTGAAATGATTCTCGAGCATGATCTAAATCGTGTGGTTGTCGCATCCTGCTCGCCGCGAACACATGAGCCGCTTTTCCAGCAGACCTTGCGCGAAGCAGGTCTCAATCCGCACCTGTTTGAGATGGCCAATATCCGTGACCAGTGTTCCTGGATTCATATGGATTTGCCTGAAGAAGCTTCGAAAAAGGCCAAAGACCTTGTGTCTATGGCGGTTGCCAAGGTTGCACTGGTCGAGCCTTTAGCGACAGCAACTCTGGATGTTATACCTTCGGCACTTGTAATTGGAGGTGGATTGGCTGGTATGACGACCGCTTTGGTTATCGCCGACCAGGGATTTAAGGTGTCGCTGGTCGAACGCGAAAAACAGCTTGGAGGAAATCTGAAAAATCTACAATCAACGTTTGATGAGCCGAATATCCAGACATATCTGCAGCATCTCAACGAGCACATAAAGAAACATAAAAATGTCACCGTTCATACCGGCACCGAGATTGAGAACGTAGAAGGTTTTGTTGGCAATTTTGAAAGCACTCTGAAAACCGGTTCTAAAAATAAAAAGGTACAGCACGGCGTTATTATTGTTGCTACCGGTGGAAAAGAGAACAAACCCGATGAATATCTTTACGGACAGGATAAGGGCGTGGTGACACAGTTGGAACTCGAAGATTTGCTTTCCGATGCCGAGTCGCTGACCAAAGTAAAAAGCGTTGTTATGGTTCAGTGTGTTGGTTCCCGGCAGGAGGACCATATGTATTGCAGCAGGGTTTGTTGCAACACCGCTGTGAAGAATGCACTGAAGATTAAAGGCCTTTCCAGCGAGACACAGGTTTACATATTGTACCGCGATATTCGCACTTATGGATTTAGCGAAGAATATTTCCAGCAGGCTCGTGACAAAGGTGTTATCTTTGTACGATACGATCTCGACCGGAAACCACAGGTAAGCGACAGTCACGGCCTGGAGATTTCAGTCTATGAACCATTACTTGAGCGTGAACTGGTGTTAAAGCCCGATTTGCTTGTTTTAAGCAGCAGAATTGACCCTGATAGCGGCAATGAAACTCTTGGACAGATGCTGAAGGTTCCTCTGAACGAAGACAGGTTCTTCCTTGAAGCGCATGTTAAACTGCGTCCGGTTGAATTTGCTACTGAAGGTATCTTTGTCGCCGGACTGGCCCATAGCCCAAAATGCATACCAGAGACTATTGCTCAGGCTGAAGCTGCTGCGGCAAAGGCCTGCACTATCATTTCAAAGGACAAATACGAAGCAGAGCCGACAATAGCCGCTGTTAACGAAGATCTCTGTGATGGGTGTGGCATTTGTGTGCCGGTTTGTGAGTATAATGCTTTGGAGGTAGTAGCTCGCAAGGGCGGCACCGAAGATGAGAAAGTCGTCCAGCTAAATGAGGCAATGTGTAAGGGTTGTGGCGGCTGTGTAGCCGCCTGTCCGAGCGGCGCTATGGAACAGAAAGGCTTCAAAGATAAACAAATGCTCGCAATGATAAGGGCAGCCCTGGCTGACTGAAATATTTGATACGAGATATGAGACAATGAAAGAGATTTTTAAACCGAAAATTATTGTTTTCTGCTGCAACTGGTGTTCATACGCGGGCGCCGATCTGGCAGGAATAAGCAGGTTTCAGCTTAAGCCTTATTTTCGTGTTATAAGGACTATGTGCTCGGCTCGCGTTGACCCCGAATGGATACTGGAAGCATTTCGACTTGGTGCAGACGGCGTGATAGTGGCTGGCTGTCACCCCGGAGACTGTCATTATATAGGTGGTAATTACCGTACGAGACGGCGAATGGCTCTGTTGCGTTCGTTATTAAAACAGTTCGGCTTAAACTCACAGCGCCTGGAACTGTCTTGGATTTCCGCAGGTGAAGCGGAAAAGTTTGCCTCAACAATAAATGATTTCATCGAGCGAATCACTGAACTTGGCCCTAGTCCTTATCACACCGAGAAGGAGGCTGCCAATGTCTGAAAAGATTAAAATTGCTCTTGCTCAAGGCGCGACCTGCTCCGGATGCGATATCGCAGTCCTTGATTTGGATGTCGAACTGCTTAAGCTCTTTGAGGTGGCCGACCTGACCTTTGCGCCTCTGGCCTCAGATATAAAGTACAAAGACGTCGAAGCAATGGCCGACGGCGAAATCACAATATGTCTGTATCACGGCGCCGTTCGAAACAGTGAAAATGAACACATCGCAAAGCTGCTGCGCAAAAAATCGGTGATTATGATAGCCTATGGAGTATGTGCTGCCTTTGGAGGCATCCCCGGGCTTGCTAATGTTACCTCTCTAAAGAAAATTCTCGATACCGTTTATGAAGATACCGCTTCAACAGTCAACCTCGAACATACCCGCCCCCAGACTCGTTATGTTAGTCCCGAAGGGCACGAACTGGAATTGCCCGAACTGTATGAGGAAGTTAAGGCTCTGGACGATGTTGTTGATGTTGATTACATCGTTTGTGCATGCCCACCAACCCGGGAAATGAATGTAAAACTGCTCAATGTGGTTCTGGACTTTGTTAACGGTAAAGCTGGTTTGCCTCCAAAGGGAACCATTCTTGCTTCCGAAAGAACCCTCTGTGAAGAATGTCCCCGAGAAAAACCGGAAAAAGTCGTTATTGATGAAATCAAAAGGATTGATTACACGGAGTTGGACCCCGAAAAGTGTTTCCTCGAGCAGGGCATATTGTGTTTCGGTCCTGCGACCCGCGCCGGCTGTGATGCTAAGTGCATATTGGTAAATATGCCGTGCAGGGGGTGTATGGGGCCTACTGCAGCGGTTCTTGACCACGGTGGAAGTATGTTAAGCGCACTTGCTTCCATCCTGAAAGTTTCATCCGTCGAATCGGAAGTTCCCGAGGAAGAAATCGAAAAACTAATGGAAAAAATACGGGACCCGCTTGGAACATTATATCGCTTTACACTGCCGAAGTCGCTTCTGAAACATGTAGTAAAAGAGCAAAGGACCACATAGTATGACTTATCCGAAACTCGAAGACAAGAAATACAAGGTTAAAGAAAAAGTTATCCGCATAGCTCCTGCCACCCGCCTGGAAGGACATGCTCAGATTAACGTTTTCCTGGATGATAACGGCGAAGTGGAGGATACCTATTTTCAGGTTGTTGAGTTACGCGGCTTTGAAGAGTTTTGTAAAGGCCGCCCCATTGAGGAAATCCCGCGTATCACTACCCGCCTTTGCGGCGTATGTCCCTGGCCCCATCATCTCGCTGCCATCAAGGCGATTGATATGGCTTATGGCGTTGAGCCGACATCAGTTGCTAAAAAACTCCGTGAACTGGGCTATTGTGCCCATATGCTCCACAGCCACATCGCTCACATTTATGCAATGGCCGTCGGACCGGACTTGATTTGCGGCTGGGCCGCCGAGCCGGCGGAAAGAAACATCGTTGGTGTCATCAATGTCGTGGGACCTGAAATCGGCAAAAAAGTTCTCATTAACAGGGCATACAGTGCACAAATTCAGGAGATTATTGGCGGCAAAGCAACACATCCGATTTTCGGCCTGCCGGGCGGAGTATCACAGCCGCTGTCAAAGGAAAACCGCGACAAAATTGCAAAAATGGCTGATGAACTCATAGAGTTCGGAAAATTCACATTGCAGGTGGTCAACGATTTTATCCTTAAGAATAAAACACTTGTCGACGTGATTGTGAACAAAGACCTGTTTCACCACGAAACCTATTATATGGGGATGGTCGGCAAGAACAATGAGCTGAATTTTTATGATGGTGATATTCGTATCATCGACCCGGCTGGCAAAGAGTTCAGTCGGTTCGGCCCGGAAAATTATCTTGAAGATATGGCTGAACACGTTGTGCCCTGGAGCTATCTTAAGATGCCGTACCTGAGAAAAATAGGCTGGCAGGGATTCAAAGATGGTCCCGACAGCGGCATTGTCCGTGTAGCGCCATTGGCGCGTTTGAATGTGGCCGACAGAATCCCAACGCCGCTGGCTCAGGATGCTGCCGAACAATTTTTCAGCATACTTGGCGGAAAACCAGCACATTTCACCCTTGCATTTCACTGGGCCCGTGCTATCGAATGTGTGTACGCCGCCGAAAGACTTAAAGAATTAATCGAAGATAGTGAAATCACATCTAAAGATGTACGCAATATCCCCACAGGGAAGCCCACTGCCGGCGTCGGTATTATCGCTGCACCTCGTGGCACGCTCATACATCATTATGAATGTGACGATGACGGCTTCATCAAAAAACTCAACCTTCTGGTTGCCTCCAGTATTAATTACCCCGCAATGAATTTATCAATGAAAAAAGTCGCCAAGGCCGTCATTCACAACTTTGAGGTCAGCAACGGCATATTGAATATGCTCGAAATGTGTTTTCGTGCTTACGACCCCTGCTTTTCCTGTTCGACTCACGCTTTGCCCGGGCAGATGCCGATGGAAGTAAATATTTTTGACAAAAATAGAGAGCTGATAAAATCTCTAAAACGAGGCATACCAAAGCAATGAAAACCTTAGTCCTTGCTCTTGGCAATCCAATTCTCTCGGACGACGTCGTGGCTTATGAAGTGGCCGACCGTCTCGCCCGACGTTGTATTGAGGTTGATATCATCAAATCTTCGGCGGCGACAATGGATATTATCCCCAAACTGGCCGGCTATGAGCGACTGGTGGTAATCGACTCTGTTCAGCTTGGTTCGGCTCCGCCCGGAACAGTGCACCGCTTTAGTCTCGATGAGTTGGCAGACACTGTACGGCCAAGCTCACCTCACGACATAAATTTTGCTACCGCTTTTCAGATGGCTAAGGAATGGGGCTATGATATTCCCTTGGATATTCGTATTTATGGCATTGAAGTTAAGGAGCTGTTGAAATTCTCCGAGGGTTTTACTCCTGAAGTAGCAGAAAAACTGGACGAAATAACTGAACATATCTTCAGCGAGTTGACAAACCAAATTAAATGACCGAAGTTGCCAATGGGATATTGTGATTTTTCACCAACATCTTTTGCTTGCCGTTTTTTACAATAGCGGTAATGTCGATTACGGCTGGTAGTCTATCCCCTTGATGCCGTGGACAGTTAAATTGGCATCTGGCCATCCGTCGTTGGCCTGTCGTATTTCTTTGGCTTTGAGATAAATGACATGTCCGTCGGCAAAAAGGTAATTGCGGCGGCCCAGCCAGCTCCACCATCCCGGATTTCCTTCAGCAGGTAAATGGTTGCTGTGCCATTCACCGATGAGTATTTTTGCAGATGGATGGGCTACACTAAAAGCCCGCTGTGGTATACCGGGCTGGGCATTCAACCAGGTGTCACTAAAATCATTCATATCATCAATCTGCTGAGGGGTATGGTAAAAGGCCATCGAGTATGCGTAACTGGTGGAATCATATTGTTCTTTGCTGATTCGGTCCCGTGGACAGTATAGAACCGAAGGATTGTTCGCATCGATATTGCCGCCCAGGTAAGGTTCGACGAATCCGCGCCAGCCTCGTCCCATCCACAGCCAGTACCCTGGTGGTAATGGGTCATTTGTGCAGGGATATGCATTGTCGTTTCCATCAATGTATAACTGCACAGCTATATTGATTTGTTTCAGGTTGTGTACGCATTTCAGTCGTAGCGCTGTAGCCTTGGTTTTACTAAGAGTTGGCATCAGTATCGCCAGTAAAAGCGATATGATTGATATGACAACGAGCAGTTCGACAAGACTAAATCCATGCAGGTAATTTCTTGATGCTGCTGCAAATAGATATCGGCTTTTATTTAATATTTTATATCTGAACATTTGGGTGGGTATATATAGTTGATATTCAGCAGTAATGCAAGTGTTATTCTACGGTGACGCTTTTTGCAAGATTTCGCGGTTTATCAACATCGTGACCGCGAAGTACCGAAGCGTGGTAAGCCAGCAGTTGTAGTGGTACAACGGTCAGCATCGGCTGTAAAGCCTCCGGCGCGTCCGGGATGGTAATCAGATGGTCTGCATATTGTTTAATATTTTTGTCGCCCTGTGTTGCTACAACGATAGTTTTTCCTCCCCGCGCGCGAACTTCCTCAATGTTGCCCATAATTTTGTCGTACTGTGGACCGGAAGTAGCAATGAAAACGGCGGGCATATCATCAACAATTAAAGCAATCGGGCCATGCTTCATTTCCGCGGCCGGCAGCCCTTCGGCGTGAATATAGCTTATTTCTTTTAGCTTCAGGGCGCCTTCCAGAGCGACCGGATAATTGAAGCCGCGTCCGAGAAAAAGCCAGTTGTCTTTCTCGATATTTGCCGAAGCGATTTTTTGAATGTGGTCGGATTGCTCTAATATCCGGCCTATCTTGTTTGGTATTTGAGACAGTTGCTCGATGTACCAGGCTGCTTCGTCGCCGCCTATATGCCTTCTTCTGCCTAATTCAATCGCAACCATTGTCAATACCGCCACCTGGCCGGTAAAAGCCTTTGTACTGGCAACTCCTATTTCGGGTCCGACATGCAGATATATTCCCGCATCGGTAGCACGAGCGATGGATGAGCCAACGACATTAACAATGCCCAGGACGGTTGCGCCTCGTTCTTTGGCCTGCTCTATTGCTGCGAGAGTATCAGCAGTCTCACCGGACTGGCTTATTGATATTACAACTGTGCCGTCTTCTATGATTGGGTTGCGGTATCGAAATTCACTTGCATATTCGGTTTCTGTCGGGATACGTGCCAGATGCTCAAATAAAAATTCACCGACCAGACCGGCGTGGAAGGCAGTGCCGCAGGCTGTCAGGATAAGACGTTTTGTGTGAGTAAGCTCTCGCAAATACGAAGCTATACCACCGAGTTTAATTCTGCTGTTTTGTGTGTCAATTCGTCCCCCCATACAAGTGGTCAATGCCTGGGGCTGCTCAAAAATTTCTTTGAGCATATGATGCTGGAAACCGCCCAACTCGATTTGAGCCAGTGAAAATTCAATTTGCTTTAGATTTTTCGTGACCGTGATGTTGTCAATGGTTTTTGTGTGAAATCCTTTTGAGCTGATAACGACCATTTCATTATCGGCAAGATATATCGCCTGTGTTGTATGCTCGACAATAGCGGCGGCATCCGAGGCCAGGATAAATTCGTTATCGCCTACGCCTAAAATCAAGGGGCTGCCCTTTTTTGCTCCGATGAGCATATCAGGAAAATCCGAGCAGACAATCGCCAGTCCGTATGTACCGTGTATTTCATGAAGGGCACGCTGAACGGCCCATTCAAATTTGTTCTGGCCTTCGGATTGTTTTGCTTGCTCATCATCCTCGCCTTTGGCATAGAAATAGCCGATTAAATTTGATATTACCTCTGTATCTGTTTCGCTGGCAAAGAAGGCATCCTCGGTTTGAAGCCACGTTTTCAGTGTGTTGTAGTTTTCGATAATGCCATTGTGAACAACGGCGATTTTACCGGTATAATCCGGATGCGGGTGGGCATTGATGGTGTTTGGCTTGCCGTGAG
>CAZIKS010000042.1:0-20843 GCA_964539795.1 uncultured Pirellulales bacterium | reverse complement strand
GCTGGAAATAATGTAGGGGAAATTCTCAATGGACAGTAATAAAATGATATTAACCGAAGCCGTATCACCGCCGAATCTTTTGGGGAGTTTGAATAAAACCAATATTATCGCGGAAGAGCAAAGAAAGAAAGCAGCCAGGGATTTCGAGTCGGTTTTTATCAATAAACTGCTGGATGAAATGAAAAATACCGTTGGCAAATGGGGTTTTAAAAAAGATGCGGCTTCCAAACAGATTCAGGGAATATTCACTTTGTACCTGTCACAACATATCGCAGACAATGGCGGCTTTGGACTGTGGGAAGACATATACAAATTCTTAACCAACTCGACTAACAAAGCGGCTGAATCTTTGGATAGTAACATATAAAAGAAGAGGGAATTAAAATAGAAAATATGGATAAAGTCTCACAAAAAGCCGCGAAATTGGAGGACGATAAAATCGGTGAGCTTCTGGCTGTTCTCGACAGAGACATTGAGCATATACAGGACAGTTTGTTGCGATTGGACAAACTTCGCACTTTACTTATCAAACCCAACAATGAGTCTTTGGACAAACTGCTTGAAAGTATTAGGGCTGATTCGGACAGCTATGCTGCCAATGAGACAAAACGGCAGTCAATACGAAGAGAACTGGCAGCAACTTTTGGCTGTGACGTTGAGCAAATGACACTCTCCAAACTTGAAGCTCATTTGCCAGAGCAAAAGAAAGACCAGATAGTCGAAAAAAAAATAAAATTAAAATCATTGACTGATAACCTTACAAAAGAACATTTGAGCACAGCAATGCTTTTGTCGGACTGTGCCAGGTTTAATAGCCTGCTTTTGAAGACTATTTTCGATTTTGGCAGGACCGAGACGGTTTACTACAATTCCAACGGCTCTACCAAACGGCAGTCTGATGCTGCTTTTATGAATTTGCAGTTTTGAAAAAATATACTTTAGACGGAGTTAAGAAATGTCGGATTACTCTATAGGGCTCAGTGGCCTTGATGCGGCCCAGAAAGCCCTTGATATAATCGCTAATAATATTACCAATGCGGCGACCGAGGGTTACCACCTTCAGAAAATAGAACTGGCGCCTGCATACTCAGCACAAACCGGGGGGGTATTGCTGGGAGGTGGTGTCGATATCAAGGGCGTTACGAGAATGATAGATGACCTTTTGGAACAGGAGATTCTCCGGCAGCGGTCTGTATTAGAGTATGTCTCACAAAAGGCTGACACACTGGGTATTGTAGAAAATACATTCGGAGAGCTTTCATCTGGCACAGGTTTGAACGCTGCAATGGACGAGTTTTTCAATGCACTAAATGAGCTTAGTGCTCATCCCGGAGAGATTATTTGGCAAAAGCAGGTTGTACTTGCTGCTGAGTCTATGACCGGTCAGTTCAGAATGTTAGGAGAGTTTCTGACTAATTTGGAAGACCAGATAAGATTAACGGCTGAAAGCAGCATCGAGCAGGTTAATACTCTGATAACCCAGATAGCCGAATTAAATGTCCAGATATCAAGAATGGAAATAGTTGGTACAGATGCGAACAATTTGCGTGACCAAAGGGACCAGTATCTGACAGAGTTGTCGGAATTTATTCAAATCCAGACTCAGAACAGAGAGTACGGTGTGGTTGATGTCGTTGCTGGCGGAATACACGTGGTAACAAGCGGTTCGGCTGTTGAATTAGAAGTAGGTTTTAATGAAAACGGTACTATGGGTATCAGTGCTGTTGGCGCGTACAACTACCTCACCAGTGTACAGGGTGGACAAATCGGTGGGCTGTTGTCATTAAAAAATAAAACCTTAACTGACATTAACGGCAACCTGGACGATTTAGCAAGTGCAATAATACAACAGATAAACCAGTGCCATGTCCAGGGAGTTGGTTCATACGGCTCATTTGCCGAACTGACCGGCTGGGCGGTGGCAGATGCCGGTGGAGATTTTGCTGATTACACCAATCCATCTGTAACCGACGGTTCAATATTTATAAGGATTATCAACACCAGCACAGGAGAAATAACAAGAGAAGAAGTTACTGTTGATGCAGATGCCGGAGGTGATACGTTAAACACTTTAGCAGCAGCTATTGATTTCCTTGATGGTGTGAGTGCCTCTGTTATTTCTTCAAAACTGCATATAGTAGCTGACACTAACTATAAATTTGATTTTTTGCCCGGGGTTTTATCAGAGCCGACTACAACTAATCTGACACCGGATGTATCCATATCTGGTATTTACACCGGCTTGGTGAACCAGACCTATACCTGCACGGTTATAGGCAATGGTGATGTCAGTAATACCGATGGCCTGAAAATTCAGGTTGAGGATGGTGACGGCGTAGTGGTTAAAGAGGTTAATGTCGGCAGTGGTTATGCAACCGGCGACACTTTGAGTATAGGAGATGAGCTTTCAATTTCGATTGGGGCAGGGACGCTCAATGATGGTGAACAGTTTACTATCGAGGCGTTGGCAAACTCTGATACTTCAGGTGTACTGGCAGCGGTTGGAATCAACACCTTTTTTTCCGGCAGCAGCGCTTTGGACATGGTGGTTTGTTCAAATATATCTGCTGCTCCCAGCAGGATAGCGACGGCTTTGGGTGCGGAACTAACCGACAACACCAATGCCCGGCGGCTGGCAGGGCTGAAGGACCAGGTAATAAGCAGTCTTAACTCTATGACACCGAGCGAGTTCTATCGCGGGCTTGTTACGGATATCGGTCAGCAACTGATGATTGAACGAAGGCGACAAGACGGTTTAGAAGGTATAATCCAGAATCTTGTCAATAGACAAGGCGAGATAAGCGGAGTTGACATTAACGAACAGGCGGCCCAGATGCTGGTGTTTGAACAGATGTTTCAGGCAATGGCCAAATATATGAACACAGTTCAATCATCGTTCGCAAGTCTTATGGAGATAGTATAATTCGTGGTACAAGATACGTAGTGTGTGAACAAGAAATAAACAGTGAAATATACGAGATAAAAGAATGAGTGAAATACTAAGCAATATTCACTATAACGTTAGTCTTGCTTTGGGTGAGCACGCCGAGGCAATGGCGCGCCTGCAGGAACAGGCAGCTACGGGTTCCCGGATAAATCGGGTATCTGATGCTCCGTCCGAAGCATATCGGGTTTTAGGACTCAACTCTCAGCTGAGAAATCTCGGAAATTATATAAACGGTCTCTCTGAGGTCATTGATATGCTGGAGATGTCCTCCACCGCTATTGGGCATATGATAGATACTTTCGCAGATGCTAAAGCACTTTTAGCCAGCGTCACAGATACTGATGGAGAAATCGGACAAGTCGTGAATGCAGAAGCAGTCGACAATTATTTGGAACAGATAGTTTTATTGGCTAATTCCAGACATATGAACCAATACCTCTTTGGTGGAAGCGATACCAACTCAGCACCTTATCTTGTTGAACGAACTAATGGAAAAATAACTGATGTAACCTATCAGGGCAGTAGTGAAGATCGAGACATAGAAGTGGCTCCGGGAGTACAATCATCGGCATTTCATGTAGGCGAGGACATTTTTTGTTCGAATAATCGTAGTGACCCCGAATTTCTTCTGAATTCTACCGGTGCTCAGCCCGGAACGGGAACATCAAGCGTTACTGGTTACACTTGGTTGACAATAACTCACGATACCGTCAACAGTGAATATGTTCTTTCTATTGATGATGGAGCCAGTTCTGTAACCGTCCCCGATGATGGAAGCGGAAGTGCCAATCTTGCGGTAACCGATTCACGAACCGGACGGATATTATATGTTGACACTACCGGAATAAGCGTTGCCGGTGTTGAACTCGTAAGCGTGGCGGGAACTCATGATATTTTCAACACACTTATCACGCTGCGGGACGTTATGGAGAATGAAAAAGGACTTTCCAGCGACCAGTTGCGAACGCTGCGAAATAATTCAGTCGAAGCTGTAGAAGAAATGAGGAATCTTTTGGTAAAGGACTCTATTTCTATGGGGTCAAAAATCGAGCTTCTGGACAATCTCAGAAGCAGCTTGGAAGATATGGAGTTCAATACTGAAGATGAAAGAACCCGTTTGGAGGAAGCCGACATCGCCCAAATTGCGATAGACCTGACCCGCCGTGAGGTTCTTTATGAAATGTCTTTGTCGGTGGCTGCAAGACTTTTGTCTATGTCGTTGCTGGATTTCCTGGAATAGCTGAAATGGACAATATAAATGTTTGATAGTTATACAGCTTTTGCCCTTGTATCTGCAAAACAGCAGAAAAAAGGGTATTTTAGTTAACGGCATTGAATTTGCATAGTAAAGGAAAATGATCGGTCACATTAACATATTGATGGTTATAAGCTTAGTGGCAATTGATTTTCTGAAAAATAGCTAAGTTGATACGTGAGGCGAAAGGATTGTGATGGAAATAAAACCCAAAACTGCAGAACAGCACACTTTGCTTGTGCATTATGAGGTTTTGCAGGGACTTGGTAACTGTTACAGCTGTGTTGGCAACAGTACCCAGGCCGAGCAATGCTATGAAAAAGCAGCGTCGTTAGGGCCGGATGAGCCGGAACCGTATGTAGGTCTTGGAATAGTTGCCCTGCAGGAGAATCGTCTTGAAGATGCTGAAATAGCGTTTAGGGTTGCCTGTCGTTTGGACAGCAACTGTGCTAAGGCTTATGCAGGGCAGGCTATGGTCGCGCAGCAAAAAGGTAATTATGAGCGGGCCTTTGAGATGTATCTGAAATGCCTCGAACTTGATACGGACAATTTGACAGCTCTTTTGGGCCTGTTTCAAACTTCATGCCGTATGAATTCATTTGCACAAGTCATTCATTATCTTGAGGTATATCTGGATATGCACCCGGGTGACAGTTCTGTTATGTTATCTTTGGCGGCGCTTTATATGAAAGAGAGTCGTTTTAAGCAGTCTCGAAAAATTCTGTTGGATATTTTAACTTTGACCCCGGCCAATAAAGATGCAGCCGACCTTCTGGAGGAGGTTGAACATAATTTGGCACACATGAGATTTGCAGAAGTTGAGATTAAATGATTTCAAATGGACAGATAGAACTGGTGGATAGATTGCAGAGCTTGTTGGAAAAACAAATAGAGCAGGCCCGTCACGGCAATATCGTTGAAGTCGAGGCCTTGAGCGAGCAGGCCGGTTCTGTTTTTGTGGAAGTAGCCCGGACAGGACTTCTTGAATTAGCTGAATTTAAAAATCGACGAGAGCAATTGCGGAAACTACATAAAAGCTTATGCCTGACCATTACAGCACAGAAAGCTGACATCGCTCAAAAGCTCAGCAAGGTCCGTAAGAGGAAAAAAACTCTTAGAACATATCGTGACAATACTCGATTAAAATAACCTTGTCGGATTCAAAAGCGGATTTATTTTATGCGGGCGGTTTTCCCCTTGGAAGAAGGCCCGATAATATCCAGGCAAATTACAATTAACAGCGTTAGGGATTAAAGAAAGAGTCATAATAGGTCAAAGATGCCAATATCAAACAGTTCGGTGGAGTTAGTGCTTAAGTTCAGAGTGTTTTAGTCGAAAAAAGAAGAAGGGTTGTAAGGAAACAGGACAAATATTGGAAGCTGATAATGGGTGAATTAAGATTTCCAGGCTTAGCAACAGGTCTTGACACTACCGCACTGGTCAGACAACTGATGATAATCAACAGCCAAAGGCTTGCTCGTTACCAGGTTAAAAAAATAAGCTACGAAGATAAAAGCTCCGTATACGACGAATTGCGCGCCAAAGTCCGTGCGCTGGACTCAGCGGTAGCTTATCTTTCCGATTCTGGTGATTTGCAAATTTTCAACGCAACCTCCAGTGACAGGGATATCTTAACTGTTAGTGCATCGTCGAGTGCAAATCCGGGTTCTCATACGGTCGATATCAATCAGTTGGCAACATCCGAAACGTGGATACAGGATATTTCCACATTTAGTTATAAGACAGATTATGTTGGTGGGGGCGATTTTATTTATTCGTATAACCATCAGGAAAGAGTCATAACAGCAGTCGAGGACGAAACCACCCTGGAAGATTTAGTCGGCCTTATCAATAATGACGCGAATAATCCCGGTGTTACCGCCAGCCTGTTATACCAGGGAGGTAAATACCATTTGATGCTGAGCGGCCAGGAAACAGGCGAGGATTATCAAATATCTGTCAATACGAGTACCACAGAAGTGTGGGCGCCTGATGAGGAACAGTCTAACCACACTTTTACTGTGGACGGGGAAAATGCAGTCCTGAGTACCAAGATTACAGAACTTGACCAGTTTACCATCAGCACAGGACTCAACGGTGGTGAGTTTATTACGATAAGTGGTAAGAATCACTTCGGTACTGATATATTGCCCAATTTAGACCTTGATGTCACAGCAAATACAACAGTAGGCCATCTTATCGATGCGATTAATGAGCATTTTGACGGAGTGGCAACGGCTACACTTGTAAATGGCCAGATACGTCTGACAGACCATATCGATGGTACAAGCGGTATGGAAATTAGCTTGAATTATGATGCGGATGGTGGCCCGACAACATTAGGCCTGCCTACTATGGCTGTTTCGACAGAAGGCGGAGGCACCAGCGAAAGTCTTACATCCCTTAGCTCAGCATCTTTTATCCAAACTCAGGACGCTCAGAGTTCAAAGACCAGGATAGATGGGTATCCTTCGACAGCGGTTGACGAGGTACAGACGATTTCCATTATTAATGGCTCTCCTGCCGGTGGAAGCTTCAAGCTGACCCTTAACGGCGAAACGACTGCTGCGATTCAATACGATGCCGACTTTACCGATATTCAGGACGCTTTGTTAGCCTTGGATAGTGTTGACACTGGTGATGTGGTTTGTTCCGGCGGCCCCCTTACTTCAGGTGTTGAGGTTACGTTTGGTGGCAATTTGGCCGGTATGGATGTTGCGCAGATGATGGTTAGTGATAGTACATTGGATGCTGGAGACGTTTCCATTGAAGAAACGACAAAAGGTAACGATGGCTGGCTCAGCAGAAATGGTAACAGCATCAGTGACGCCTTGACCGACATAACACTGAATCTCAAAGACGTTACTGAAGTTGGTGATCCGATTAAAATAACTGTTACCAGAGATACTGCCTCTGTTCAAAACAAAATCCAGAGTATGGTTACTGCTTATAATGAATTGATAAATTTCCTGGCGCAAAAAACCGAATACAATGACGAGACTAAGGAAATGGGCATATTGTCCACTGATATTGCAACTTCATTTATTAAGACTCAAATGCGAGATCCGTTTGTCGGAGTAGCTGTAGGTTTTACTGACGAAGATACTTTCTTTCAGGCCGGTGATATAGGTATTAGTTTTGACGGCGATAGAATGATGGAATTTGACACGAGTGAATTCGACGAGGCTATTGCTGAAGATTTTATGGCTGTTCTTGAATTACTCGGTGCTGCCAAAAGCGGTGACACCGTGGAAGGCGCCGCTATTGAGTTTTACAGTGCCAGTGATAAATACACAACCGCCGGCGAGTATGATATTGAGGTGACCATTATATTCGTTCCGGATGTTGGTAATGTTATTGAAAGTGCCAAAATAAAGCTATCAACAGAATCCACATACCGTGATGCTACCTGGAGCGGCAATCTTATAACCGGCGACAGTACCTTTGATGATAATGGAAAGCCATTGTACCCTGAGAATGCCCTGCAACTTAGTGTCGATTTGTCTTCAACTGGACCTTTCACCGGTTCAATACGGGTCAAGCAGGGTATGGTAGGCGCCCTGGAGGATTTTCTTGACGAAATACTTAAAACTAACGGCCGCATCGATATCGCCGAGGATATTCTTGATGACAAAATCAAGCAAATGGAAAATACAATTGAACGTGAAGAAAGCCGCCTTGAAGACGTAGAGGCAAGGCTTATCGCAAAGTTCGCTCGTCTGGAAAAAACGTTGTCGCTGTTGCAGCAGCAATTTGGCGCTATTGGAATGTTGCAGCTGTTAGAATAGAGAATTGGCAATACCTGTAAGTCAAGCCTAAACGGTTTCTGCTAAAATATACTTAGGTTTGAAAATCTCACAACCGTTATCAGTCAAAATTTTGTGTAAATCACCGATAGCTGGACTCTTAAGTTTCCCCTCTGAGCTGAAAAGCATTGCAATTTGGATACAACTGGCGAGATTGTCACTATCGGCCAATACTTTTATATTCGGGGCATAAACAACAAGACAGTCATATTGGTCTTGCTGATTGGAAATTACAGCCTTTAAGGTCGTTTTTTCAGCTTCCCTGTAATTGCGTGCCGGCAGGACCCAAAGATTCTTAATGCAGGTTGAAATTGGATTTGTATGTGTGTTGTTACTGTCAATATCGAAAACCTTTGATATTGCATTTCTTTTTTGGTCGAAGTCTATCAACAAGCACTTTCGCCCCTTTTGTGCCAGACGTATTGCGATGTTTACAGGTACCGTCACACCGAGTTCTTCAAAACTCTCGGCTGCCATCAATATTGTTTTTGCTTGTGAATTGTCCTGCTTCAGTCGGCTCTCAATTAATTCGGTAATGGCCTTATAACCGTAATTATCTTTGATTTCCTGCCAATCCCACAGGTACAGCTTTTCCTTTTCATCGGACATTTCTTCGCCAAACCATTTAGCCTCTTTAGTAATCACTTTTTCGCAGGTAATATGCTTGGTTGATTCGACATAATCTTTGGGTTTATCATATCGTGCCTGTGCTTCTTGAGGGGGCAGTACTTCACTGGAAACCACCTTGATTCTTTTTATTGTGGTGTGTTTGGATTCGGCCGGTTCATTATTGTCGGAAGAATGCACGAGGCTTTTTCGAACAAGATATCCGGAGGCTAAAGCAGCAAATAATGCTGATATTTGTGTTACTGTTCCGGCCCCAACAGTCAAAATCGCATATGATTCTACAGGTATTGATGTTGTTGTTCCACTCATCACTCCGACAGCCATTGAAGCGACGGTATTGACAGAAATAATCACAAGTTCGATAACAGCAGCGCAGACTATAAATCTGGCGGTACCGCACATAGCAACGAAAAAACTGGCCTCGCAGGCAATTTTTTCCCGCAGCCTGTCGGCTTGTTCACTGCTGATGACCCCGGCGTTAGAGTCGCTGTTAATAAGGATTTGTCTGGTGGGAACAATGTTGCCGGTGAACTCTGATGCGCTGAGGTTAATCCCCCTGGCCGCTTTAAAAATAACTGCAAAGACAACTACAGAAAGCATTCCAAAGAACAATGTTGTCGTTCCAGGCGTGGTTGGATTGTTTCTAATAATAATGCTGCCGAAAAGATTGATGGCAGTCCCGGTATCGCTCTGTGAGAACATCAACTTAGTAGAGGCAATGCTGAGTGCTATGCGCAGCATTGTAACCGATACAATTAACAAAGGAAATCCCTGAACCTGTAGAGCCTGTTTCGCTGAGAAAGTAATTATCAGTGCCGTTGCTGTTAAACATACGCTAAAGGTTAAAAACACGTCGAGCAGATGAGCCGACAGCGGAAATAAGAACCCGGCCATTATCGCAATTACAGCCGCTGCAAAAAGAAAATAGTTTCGGCTTACGATTCTTAAACCACTATTATTGTGTCGTAAATCACAGAAAACACCTTGGCCATAAGCCCTGTTTGAATTTGCTTCACAACAAACAGACATTTTTTGATTCCCAATGTAAAATCAACTATTAACACACATTATTTTCTATGCCGCAGCCGATATATCATAGCCAGCACCTCCGCCACAGCCACATACAAACTTTGTGGTATAGGGCTATCGAGTTTTACCGTTGAATATATTGTTCTTGCCAACTCCGGTCTTCTAAGGATGGGAACACCGTAGGCACGTGCAATTTCTCTAATCTTTTCTGCAACGTGGTCTGCTCCTTTGGCTGTCACGACGGGAGATTCCATCGTTTTTACATCGTAACGAATCGCTACAGCCACATGTGTTGGGTTAACAAGAACCACATCGGCTTTGGGCACTTCTTGCAGCATACGTTTGGCGCTCATCGCAATCTGAATCCTTCGTATTCGGCTTTTAGTCTCCGGCGAGCCATCTGTATCTTTGCGCTCCAGTTTTACTTCCTGTCTTGTCATTTTCAGGTTCTGGATGTATTTCCATTTTTGAAAAAAAACATCAAAAGCTGCTAAAACTACAAGTGCAATGCAAACGCGTATCAGCATTCCTAATATTGTTTTTGCGATGACAGCCATTATCTGTGCAGACCAGGCCCACCGGAGGCTTGCAAGTGTTTCAAGTCGGTTTTGAAGGTACACCCAGACGATAATTGAAATTAAAACCAGTTTTGCTATGGATATGCAGAGTTTTACAAGAGATTTGACATCGACAAGCCTTTTTGCTCCTTCTACCGGATTTATTGCTTCAGGTCTTAGTCTTAAAGATTCCGGTGCAAAATTCAGTCCGCTGACGGCGACACAAGCCAGGACAGAGCCTGCAAAAAGTGCTGCAAAAACAGGACAAATAACAAGCATCGAATTAGTAATCTTTGTATTGAAGAAGTTTATAAAGGCCTTATTGTTGGCAAAAATGGCATTTTGACACGACATTCCTTGCTTCATTTGTACAGCAAACCACTGCAGCAGATTTGACCCTAATAAAGCCAGTATCATTACCAACACCACAATTGAGACCGCTGCAGGCAGTTCCTGACTCTGGGGGGTTTGTCCTTTCTCTCTGGCCTTCTTCAGTTTTCTCGGTGTTGGCTGTTCTGTTTTTTCGGTCGCTGGCTTCTCTGGCATACTTTGTCCTTACAAAGGCAGCAATTTGCCCATCCATTCGGCGAATTCAGATGTAAATCCGTTAATAAAAGGCAAGAACATCCCTGTCATTAGTAATCCAAGACCTACTCGTAGCGGCATACTAATAAATAGGATATTCATATCAGGCATTATGCGTGCAAAAACGGCTAATATCACCAGTAATAACAAAAATGCTGCCATCATCGGTGCGGCCAATCTAAGACCCGCCACAAACATTGTGGACCCGGCTTTAATTACTCCACTAAGCAAAACCGGTATTGTCGGAATACTTCCGGCTGGGAATGTTTCGTAACTTCGTGAGATAATTAACAAAAACAAATGATGACCGTTGGCGCTTAGAAACAGGAATATGAATATTATCTCGAGGAGCATGCCCATCGGCTGGCCTCTTTCGTCGGTCAGGGGGTCCAATGTCTGAGCCAAAGCTAAACCCATCTTCCGTTCAATAATCCTCCCGCTGAGTTTAACCGCCGAAAATATAAGAACAACAATTAATCCGAGGGCAAAACCATAAAAGCTTTCATTGGCTATCAACAGCATTGACTCTAAAGTTGAAACCTCTTTGAGATAGGCACCAGGAGGAGATATTGTTGAAAAAAAAATTGTCATCAATAAAACAAGCGCAACTTTGATTCTGACCGGAATAGTTTTCCAGCTAAAAACTGGTATCACAAGAAAAAATGCTGATATTCTTGTTAGTACCAATACGAAACCCAGTAGTTTTTCTATCATCAGTTCCATAAGTCAGTGTCCGATGTTCTGAATATGGGCAAAAATCTGGTTGACAAATTTAAGCAGTACACCCAGTGCCCAGCCGCCGGAGAGCAAAGTAACGAATCCCACAGCTATAAGTTTGGGAACTACCGTCAGGGACATGTCGCGTATAGAAGTCACCGCCTGGAACAATGTCACCAATACTCCAACTACAACACAGGTAAGCAAAATCGGAGTAGCCACAAGTAATGCGGTTTCAAGTGTGTGGCGACCCAGATAAAGAGCAAAGCTACTGTCCATAAGCTAACTACCCGAAATAAAGCTCACGACTGATATATATCTGTATATTACTGTTCTTTTGTTCAATTGAACCCGAGACTAAGGCTTTTTGCCAGCATTCCCCATCCGTCAACAAGAATAAATAATATCAGCTTGAAAGGCAGGGAAATCATTACCGGTGGCAGCATCATCATACCGGCACTTAGCAAAACACTGGCAATTACCATATCTATCAGCAAAAAAGGTATAAACAAAAGACAGCCTATCTCAAAGGCCGTTCGGAACTCGCTGATAATAAATGCCGGTATTACTACATGTAGACTGATATCCATTGCTTTTTCTGGAGGTTCTATATCGGCCATTTGCACAAAGAGTGCTAAATCGGACTTACGAATCTGCCGGAGCATAAATTCCTTAATACTATTGCCAGCCAGAAGACTTGCGGTTTCAAGGTCAATCTCTTCGGCAAGGTAAGGCTGAATAGCGGCGGCATTGATTTGAGAAAAAGTAGGAGACATTGTAAACAACGTTAGAAACAACGCCAGACCTATAATGGCAATGGTGGGAGGTATTGTTTGAGTGGCCAGTGCACGACGAACGAAAGCCAGAACAATGACTATTCGTGTAAATGATGTCATCATCACCAAAAGACTCGGCAAAATCGCCAAGCCGCTGAAGATGATGACTAGTTTGACAGGTGTTGACCAGTCTTTGCCTTCTGATTTCTCTGTTGCGGCCTTGTCTATAATTGTCATCAAATCACCGATACTTGGAACCGCATTTGGCGTTTGATTAATTGCAGAACTATCCTCAGCCTGACCAAATGACAAACAGGCCGGTGCAGATATGATGAACAATAAAAAAAATGCTTTAATAAATTTATTTGGCATTTATATCCTCAAATTGTCATCTGTTTTTGTTGTGCTTGAGTCCATCTCAGACAAGACATCGGTTACATCGGCCAACTTCGTGATGCTCTCGGTTGTGCTGCCTATGAGAATCCCTTGGTTACCTATTTTGAGTAGATGCACTGCTTTGCGTGGTCCAAGGCTGATTGTTTCGATGACATGAATTTTTTTGCCGGGGAGATTGCTGATTCTGGCGCCAAACTTTTTTGAAACATAAATTGCTCCTGTGCCCAGAACAACGATAAGCAAAACCGATAACATCATCTTAAAGAACAACTCGCTGGTAGTGTGGATATCATCTGGTTGGGTGGCGATATTAGAGTCGTTTTCAAAAGTCAGAGATAAATTGTCAAATTTTTGTTTTTGTTGTTCGGATGAAGTTGAACTGCCTGAGCAGACCACCAGCACAGCGGTTCCCAGCGCAACCACTATCAAAAACGTAACGAATTTTTTCTTATATGTCGCCACGCTAAAAGTACACCAAATAAACCTTTATAATGATTTATCCAGCAAATAATGTGCCGAAATGCTGAAAACACCTCTGATATGCATTAAAAGGGGATTTTGGCGCAAAATTAACCAAAGAATAGAGCAAATTGTCCAAAATCTAAACGCCGCTCTAAAATCTAATCATTTTCTCTCAGAACCGAGATTAGTATCTGTGATTGTTCGGAGATAGGACTGCTTTGGGTTACCCAGTCACCTCCGGGGCCTGCTCCCCATGAATAAATGGGGCAATTGGCCTTCTGTAGGGTCAATTTTAAAAAATCCGCAACCGCCTGTGCTCGACTGGCTGAGAGTATCCATTGCTCTTTTTCTGTTGATGCGTCATTGGCTAAGCCAAGCACGTACAGTTTGATTGTCTGCGAGCCGGGTCCTTGTTCTAAACCCAAGCAAAATTCAGTTAAGAATCTCTTTGCCGGTTCATTCAAAGTCGCATCATACTGTAGAAAATGAATGTTGGTCACTGAGAAATTAGTTGTTTTTGCGACTATCTGCGAAGGCATGATCGACATGGACCGGCTGACTTTTTTGAAAATCCGGCGAGTTTCTTCCCGTTTTGCGTCTATGGTCCTGGTATCGAGTGACTTATCAGGATTGCTTATAAAATACTCGATTTTGCCCTTACCAAAATCAGGATTTAGTGTTCTGCCTAAAAGTATTCCAAGTCCGAAGTTCTCTATTGATTCCACAAAGGAATCACGCCCGACATTAAAAAGCTCCGGGTCCTGAACACTTGACAAAGAAAGTAGCATCACAAAAAAAGTAAGCAGCAGTGTCACCATATCCGAAAATGTAACGATATATGCTGGGACGTGAGTGCCGCCATCCCCGGTTGCTGGGCGTTTACGTATCAATTGTAAATACTCCGTTCCAATAAAACAATTTCAAGTAACCGTTTAGTTTTTGTTTCCGGACGGCTCAATTCAATATTTTTAAGATTTTCTTGTGTTAGAGTGCTAATTGCCGAGATACTAAACTGTTTTTTATCAAGACTTTGTTCTTTCGTAAGATACTTCATTACTGCCCATGCCCGTGGCAGACCGAATCGCTCATTGTTATTCTCGTCTGTTAGCCCGTTTTCGCTGATAACCACCCGGCTGGGTGCCTCTCTCAAAAATGACGCCAAAGCAGAAAGAATTTTGCGGCCTTGAAACGAAATAATTGTTCCATTACCCCAAAAAATTCGGCCCGATGAAATATAAAATACTTTCTGGTTAAGGAAATCCACATCCTCTCTCTCTTCTTTTTTCAGATTGTTCTTTTTTCCCCTTGTAAAAGTGCGTTTTTCGCTGCCTCTCTCAACCTCATAGTCATATCGAAATTGCGTCGCCGGCAAAAATCCGTCCTTATCTTTCTCAACTGCTGTACTGACCGTAGATAGGGACTTGGAAAAAATTGACTTCAATTTTCGGAAGACATTTATGTCAAATGACGAAAAACTCAGCAAAAGCACAAAAAACGTCAGCAGGAGCGTCATACAATCGCTGAATGTTACCATCCATTCCGGTGCTCCTGCAGGCTCATCAGTTTCAGTTTTGTTTCTACGTCTATCCATTATATTGTAGCCTTTACTTCTTCCCGTCTGCTTTTTGAGACGAATGCATGTAGTTTCTCGCGCACAATGGTTGGATTTTCACCTTGTGCAATGGCACAGACGCCTTCTATAATCATTTCCATTACGGTGCTTTCTTTTTGCGAGTAAATCCCAAGCTTTCCTGCCAGTGGGATAAAAATTAAATTTGCGGCAAATGCTCCATAGAATGTAGTAAGCAAAGCTGTGGCCATTCCAGAGCCAATCGAACTGGGGTCTTCCAAATTCGCAAGCATCTGAACCAGGCCGATAAGTGTGCCTATCATCCCAAAGGCCGGCGCTGATGCTCCCATAAACTCCAGAATCTTTTTGCCGGTCGAATGTCTCTCCTGAAGGTATTGAATCTCCATTGACATAAGCTCTCGAATGTTCTCGGATTCCTGTCCGTCCACGAGCATTTGCAGACCTTTGATTAAAAACAAATCGCTTACTTTGTTAACTTCTTGTTCCAAAGCCAATGCCCCGTCGCGCCTGTTGATGGCGGCATAATTGACCATTTGTTGAATCAATTCCGGTTCGGAGGGTATCTTGGCAACAATTGTTTTTTTGACAATTGAAAATATCCCCAGAAACTGCGGCAGAGAAAAATGTATGAGGGTGGCGCATATCATTCCCCCTATAGTTATGGCAAGCGAAGGAAGATTGAAAAACAGTCTCGCATCCGTACCGCCGGAAAGTATGGCGCCGATAATCACTACCAGGCCGAATAATATCCCTGTTATTGTTGCGATATCCATCCCGACATATTCCTTTTTCTGTTATCGGGTTTATTCTTCGACTATTTGTTTTAACTTTTGACACAGTGCTGCTGCAAGTGTAGGTTCGGAAGTGGATAATTCAGCCAGCAGTTTTGCTTTGGTCCTTTCAGTCATATAGTACAATATCTTTACAGCGTCACCCATACTGCCTCCGGGACTGAAAGAGCCTGTATTTTGCATCGGGCCTGTACACATATTAGCTAATATTTTGCTTGCACTGTTTGCCTGCATCTTGTCATAAGTAGCCGCTATTTTCATCAGGTTGGCCTTTTCGTTCTGGGCAACCTGAACCCTGCTCTGAAGAAGTTTGTCACGCTGCTCTTTAAGACTGGCGATAGTTGAGGCTAGTTCGACTCGCAGATTGTTTAGCTCCTTGATGTCTTCTTTAATCATATTATGGGAAGTTTGCAATCTCTCTTCCCGCGTCTGCAGAATTTTCAGCTTATTGTCATACTCTTGTATTTTTTCACGAATTTCGTAAACAAGACTCTTTAGTTGTTTTTCCGTCATTTCTTTTTTCAGTTTGTTGTCGATAGCTGTCGTTGTTGCTTCTGCTTCCAGTAGGTTTAACTGCGTTTGCGATTGCTCAAGATTTGGTAAGCTTTCCTGGGGCTGTTCGGCAGTCTGGGATTTTGGAGTGGTTTTGTTCGTAAACAAGGCAAGAGCAAACATCCCTCCGAAGCTTATCAGTCCCGCTGTTGCTGTAATTATTATTCGTTTCTTATTCACTTGTTTATCTCCTACTTTCATATTGCTGTCCCGATTCTGCCGGAACTGCAAAATATCAAGTTCTTCCAGTCGGTTGCAGTATCTTTCGAACAAAACGAATTGTTGCGCCTTCGTCTAACTCTTTCTGTTCAAGTTTTTCTTGTTCCTTTATAAATTCCATTTTGGTTTCAGCTCGCAACTTCTCCAGACCTTCCTTAAACCTTCTGGCTTTCAGAACTTCGGCTATCTTTTCCCGTTGTTGTGATTCCAGTTCTTTTATTATGCTTCTGAGTTTTTTAATTTGGTTGTTGTTTTTAGCTGAATGTCTCAGAAAAAATTCCTGGTCACTTAACCTTTTCCGGAGCTTTTGATCTTTTAAATCATCGATTATATCCTGAACTATTCTCTGCTGCATCAACAGTTCGCCCCGTGTTCCGGTCAGCCTTTCTGTCAGTTTGAGCAATTCTGCTCTTTTCGTTTGTTCCTCCTTTATCTTTATGTCAAGAACGCGCTGCAATCGCCATACGAAACGTTTCATTTATTAACCGTCAATTAGTATTCAACAGCTTATCCCACGACTGCGTAATAGCAGTCAGTTGTTTTATAGTTTCTTCGAAAGTGGTTCTTTCACGGATAGGTTGCACAAGAAAGTTGGTTATTTTGTCGATTAAAGCGACTGCTCCATCGATGCGTCGGTTGCTGCCCGGCGAAAACGCGCCGATATTTATTAAATCTTCAGCATCGACATAGATTGCATATATTTCCTTGAGTTTCTGAGCAGCCGCCTTGTGGATATTGTTGACAACTGCGGGCATCAACCTGCTGATACTTTGCAGAATATCCACAGCGGGGTAATGTCCACGCTCAGCCAGTTTTCTTGACAGTACTATATGGCCGTCAAGAAGACTCCGGGCGCTGTCGGCCACAGGGTCGGCCAAGTCGTCGTTTTCGACCAGAACTGTCAACATTCCTGTAATGCTCCCGTTTTCAGAGCATCCCAGACGTTCAATGAGTCTTGGCATTAGTGAAAAAACGCTTGGGCAGTAGCCCTTTGTTGCTGGCGGCTCACCTGCAGCAAGACCTATTTCACGCTGAGCCTGGGCAAAGCGCGTAAGCGAATCCATCATAAAAAGAACGTTTCTGCCCTTATCTCTGAAGTATTCTGCGATTGTAACAGCCACAAATGCTGCCTTTACCCGCTGAATCGGAGGTGAATCAGATGAGGCAATTACTACCACGCTGTGAGCAAGACCCTCTGGGCCAAGGTCTGCTTCGAGAAATTCGCGGACCTCTCGGCCGCGCTCACCTATCAAAGCTACGATATTGACATCCGCCTCGCTTGAATTGGCAATATCACCGAGAAGCACGCTCTTGCCAATGCCGCTCCCAGAGAAAATGCCTATTCGTTGCCCTTTGCCGCAGGTCAGTAGCCCGTCTATCGACCTGATTCCCAGGGCCAAAGGCTGGGTAATTTTTTGTCGGCTCAATGCTGGTGGACTGGTTGCATCTAAGGCTTTTTTGTCGGTTCCGGCTAACGGTCCTTTACTATCAATAGGCTCACCCAGTCCGTTTATAACTCTGCCAAGAATATTATCACTTAGGGTAATATAGCGAGGAGTAGTTTGAGCGGTTACCGCATCCCCCGGTGATATACCTTCTATGTGCTCTAATGAAAGAAGAATGAGTCTGTCCTCTTGAAAACCGACCACTTCGGCAAGCACCCGCCGGCCGTCACGGAGATGTATTCTGCAAAGTTCATGCAAACCCAGTGTGGGGCCGTTGGATTCGATAATCAGGCCGGATACCCTCACCACAGAACCTTGACAGTTTAATAAATTCACCGCCCGAAGTGCCGAGTGAAATTTATCAAAATCAATCGCGTTGACCGGATGTTCGGACAATTGTCCATTTTCTCTCTTCAAGGTTTTATCATCCAATTGTTTCACTGCTGACTCACTTACACTCATCAATTAATCTACTTTTTCAAGGGCTTTACCAATTCGTTCCAGGTGTTCCTCTATCAGTGACTCGATTGCTCCTTTTGGAGTTTCAAGCAGGCATTCTGCTCGGCCGATACTTGGATCTGAAACAAATTTAATATCGGCTAAGGTACCGCTGGTGTCATTTTGCTGTAGATTTTCGCATTGAACGAAATCCTCAGGATTCAAATGTACCACTATGTTCTGACGTGTAGGAGCATTTTCGAGAGCTTCTTTGATGATAAATTCTATTTTATAATCACCTTCTTGGACTTTTTGCATCAGTACCTTTCTGCTGATTTCCACCGAGAGTTTGGCAATTTGCTCTTTATGTCTCTTGAATAAGTTCTCTTGATACTCATTTACTTTATTAACAGCTTCCTGCAAAGCCTGACAAACCTCCGTCAGAATTTTTAGTTCGGTCTGTTGGCTTTCAGCGGATGCTTCTGTAGTGTTATCCTCCTTGTCGAGTGCTTTTATAGACGCCGTAGCATTTCCCAATAACGTTACCGAGGAAATCGGGTTTTCAACTTGAATTGTAGTTATTTGTGACATTTTACTGCCTTTGTACACGTCTGAGCGTGCTCTCTTCATTCGCTTCTCGCAAAGGCCTGACAATCTCTTCCCTCGCATCGAGAATTTCTTTTTCCAGTGGCTCCTGCATTAGTGAGCTTTCTTCGTCAAGCATAACAGCCACACGCTCAGATATGTTTGCGCGAATCTTTTGTATAACTTCTTCATCTGCTCCGTAAAGTGCTATTGCTAATTTCTGAGCATCGACTTTTCGAAGAGCTTCTTGCAGAGACCTGTCCGCGATTGTTGGAATATCTTCCCACGTTATCATCAAAATTTTTACCATTTTGCAGCTATTTTCATCATACTTGTTAATTTCATCAAGCAGACGACTTCGCAGGTCGTTCTCAAGACCACTTAGTATAATAGCCAGTTTTCGTAAAACTTGCTCAGGTTTTTCCGCAAGAGTCTCGCCTTCGAAAGATTTCAGTCGTTCACTGACCATAAATGCTATTCGTTCCTTCACTCCGCTTCTTAGCATCTCTAGGTTTGTCATCTTGCACACGGCTTTGAGACGTGTCTCCTCATTCAAATGCGACAGAACCTCTTGGCTTTTGTTCGGAGCTAACTCCGACAGCACCACTGCTACCGTCTGAGGGTGTTCATTTTCCAGAGCAAGAACCAATTCGTCCGTATTGGCTGAACGAATAGAGGCAAACAGATCTTTCTTTTCAGTCACTTTTCTTATCTGATCTTGAATTTGTTCAGCCTTCTCTTTACCAATAATGCTTACAAGCATTTCGTTGAGAAAACCTTTTATACTAAATTCCTGATTTTGATTTTTTTGAAGTGAGTTATAAAACTCTTTGATAACCTTCGCTTCATTCTTTTTATCACGCTGACCGGACGCATCAAGTTGAGCAAGTTCCATAGCAATTTCCTGGACGTCCTCTGCGGGAGCTCCTTTGAGCAGTTCAGCGGCAGTTTGGGGATCGAGGGTCGTCAGTAACATCGCAGCTTTTTGTTTATTCGTTAATGCCATTTTCCTATCGAGTCTCTCGTGGTTTGTGATTCATATTACGACTTGCGATTTTCCTATACCTTTTCTTCGAGCCAACTATAAAACAATTGTTTCACCTGCTCAGGGTTACTTTGCAGGTTATTGGCTATTTGTTCACGCAAAACTAACGATTCGGAACTCCCGGCCACTTCACCGGCTGGAAGAAAACCGGCTGCTTCTCCACCTGCTGGCAATTGTCCGGTAGATGCAACTGACGCCTTTTTCTTGGCGCCGCTGAATACTTTAAGAACAAGCAGGGCGCAAATTGCCATAATGCCCAAAGAAGCTTTTTCCGTGATAGACATGATAAAGTCAAGTCCGCCTGAGCCCTCTTCCTCCGCTAGTGATTCAAGAGGACGGTAAAACGGTACATCGACCACCTTAATCTTTGTTGAGTCCTTAAGGCCGAGAGCGTTTCTAATAATTTCTTCAACATCGGTCTCCGTCATTATCTTTGCGGCTGCTCCACCGTCCCCGCCTTCATTCGCATCAGAAACTGATAAATCTACAAGTGCCGCTACCTGCAGGGATTTTATTTCACCCGGAAGGTCAACTCTCTGCTCAACAGTTTTGCTCACCTTGTATTCGGTAACGATTGTCTCATCTGTCTTTGAACTGCCTGGTATGGGTTCCTGACCTTCTGCAGGTACCGTGCTGGCGCCGGTTTCGGTACCACTTTTAAATTCTTCTTTTGAAGCTACCTTTGTGATGTTACCTTCCTCCGCTCCTATTCTACCTTCTATCCAGGACGGGTCATCTTCGCAGCTGGCATCGAGTAAGTCCATCAGCTCCTCGAACACATCATAGGGCCCTTCGAGTGGTGATCCCTGCATGGCGGAGATGTAGTAGAAGACCTCTGCACACTTATCCCACTCCTGTTGTTCACACTTACCTGTATCTTCGTCGCAGTCAAGTATCTCGAACAGATCCATAGTGAGAAGTCGGTTTAGCAAAACAGTTGTTGGTTTGAGATAATCAGGGCAGGATGGTTCTGGATCAAACGCATCAGGATGTAGGCTACTGCATTGGCACCTGCATAGA
>CAZIKS010000041.1:0-20978 GCA_964539795.1 uncultured Pirellulales bacterium | reverse complement strand
AGAAGCGAAGAAAGATATTTTCAAATACATCGAATTGTTTTATAATCGCAAACGTCGTCATGCTTCATTGGGCTATTTAAGCCCGGCAGCTTATGAGGAACTTAGCGGAAATGAACGGAAAGAGGTAGCATAATTTTAATCATCGAGTGTCCGCCATTCGTAGAGCACCTCAAGGTGGAGAAGATGGGGGGAAGTGAGAAAGGTGAGAAAAGTATGAAAGGTGTGAAAGGAAAAAGGGAAAAATCGGAGTTGTTACTTGAGAGGATATATTGGACAGATAAAATCTACATCAGAGATAGGAGATGGAGTGTTCTTGTTCATAAAAGAGTCAGGAGTTGTTTTGAGTGGGAAGTAAAATTTCGATAAAAGGAACGCAAAAGTCCTATAATTTGCTTGACAGATCGGTAGAAAATGGGTATTATAGGCTGATATTGAAAATAGAGGAGCAGCCTGCAAGGGGCATTTTGTGTATGCTGCGAGGGCTTTTTCCAGAAAGATGAGTTTTTAACAAGAAAGCGTATTTTATTTCAGGGAGATGAAAAATGGCGAGTATGAGAAATTCCGGGAATTGGGCGTTGGCGGTGGTGGTATTTTTGTTTCTGGTTAACGCTGCAACAGCGACGGACCTTGAAATTACACCGATTGAGGATTTTATTTCAACCGGCCAGGTGGGGGGGCCATTCACGCCGTCATCAAAAGACTATCAGCTAACCAATGTCGGGCCGAACTCGATTTGGTACGGTATTGATGAAGCCGCCGACTGGCTGATGGTTGAGCCGGACTGGGGTCAGCTTGGAGCAGGGCAGTCCGTGATGGTTACCGTAAGTCTGACGTCTGAGGCGGATTTACTGGGAGAAGGATTTTATGCTGAAACTTTGACCTTTATCGACATAACCAACGATGAGGAACAAACTCGAGAAGCAACTCTAACGATATCTGTTCCAGGTGGAATCTGGGTTATTCCATCGAGTTTCGACGTAAATGTAATAGAAAGCCTCAGCCTGACAGAGCTTTTGACTATTGGAAACAGTGGTGTTGAGGATTTGAATTTTACAATCCGAACGCGCAATCTCGGCACCTCGAGCCAGTCGATGGGACAAACCGCGGTAACCTCGTTTAGGGCAGCCGAGGAAGAAAATAAGATTGTACTGGAATATAACTTCAGTGAACCTGTTATTAGCCGAAGTTCAGGATACGACCTTGTGCAAATGGAAGGTCTGAAACTATATGAGCGAACAGGGGCTCCGATTGTTCCGGTTCGTCCGGTTACGGTATTGCTTGCCTTCGGCAAGAAGGTGATTGCTGTTGAAGTGATTGGTTTGGATACGTATGAACTTCCCGGCACATATAAATTGCCACCTGCCCAGAAACCGTATCCTCTCAGTTATCAAGGCGTGGTAATGGCCACGGAGCCGGACCCTGCAATCTACGGCCAGGCCGCACCCTGGCCCGGGATAAAGCATAAGGAATTGTCCGCGCAGTCTATGCGGGGCTACCAGTTGTTTACTGTGAACCTGTTTCCACTGCAATATGTGCCTTCCACGGGTAAGCTTACATACACGACAAAGATGCGGCTGGAGATTGACCTGGCAGATTCTTCCGTCCCGGCAAGTGTGCTGAGGCCATCGGTGGGGACAACTTCGAAACTGCGCAGGATAGTGGACAACCCGAGCATGCTCGGGGCCTATACCACTAAGGGTATGTCTGTAGAGAGGCTCAACGGAACGTCGTCTCTGCCCGGTGGCGGGCCATACGAATATGTAATCATTACAAATGAGACTTTGGAAGCTGCGCCGGGGCCGTGGAATTTTCAGTCTCTGCGCGATTCCAAGATTGCCGGCGGTATGACAGCAACCATCGTAACGACTGATTGGATATACGCCAACTATGACGGGACACGTCCGGACGGGAGCAGTGACAACCAGACGCGGATTCGCAATTTCCTGATTGATGCTTATCAAAGCTGGGGCACGGAATATGTACTGCTTGGTGGCACCGACGATATAGTGCCGGCCCGGAAGTTCTGGGTGAGTTCTAATACAGGCGAGATGGACACAACCACGATGCCGGTGGATATGTATTACGGCTGTGTGGACCCGGCCGAGTGCACCTTTGACTACGACGCCGATGGTAATTATGGCGAACCGAGCGACGGGGTGGGCGGGGGAGATGTTGATCTGTACGCCGAGATATACGTAGGACGGGCTACGGTAGAGAATGCTGCAGAACTGGAAAACTTTATCGAGAAAACCTTGGCTTATAATTCGACGCAAAATGAATATCTGCCTCGCATTTCAATGCTGGGTGAACACCTGGGGTTTGGAGGAGTAGCTGAGTACGCCAAGGATGCTATGGAACAGATTCGCCTGGGCGGTGATTATGACGGCTACTTTACCTACGGCTTTGAGAATCATACTCAGACGAGCTTTTTCGACTTTAACACGTTAGGCTGCCTTGATAGTCCAGGCGACTGTTGGCCTCTGTACGATAAAGACTATGACTGGCCGAAGAGTGACCTGATTGACCTGATGAACGGAGGGATACATTTATTCAATCATTTAGGGCACGCAAATTATACATACGATATGAAGCTAAATACTTCCAACCTGAGCTCTCTGACAAACACGGACTATTTCTTCGCATACTCACAAGGGTGCAACCCAGGTGGGTTTGATACGACAAATTGTTTCGCTGAAGTTATAACGTCGATGGAATACGGTGCGTTCGCAGTGGTTATGAACGCCCGTTCCGGATGGGGCAAACATAACAGTACTGATGGGCCCAGCCAGCGGTTCGCCCGACAGTTCTGGGACGCGGCATTAAGCGAGGATATGCTGGAGATGGGTCGAGCCAACCAGGAGAGTAAGGAAGACAACCTTTGGGACATTAACGGTTCCTGTATCCGCTGGTGCTACTACGAATTGAATCTGTTTGGCGACCCGCAGCAGCGGTTGCGGTTTGAAGAAGCCTGCCGATGGCTCACTATAGATCCGGAAGAAGGATTGGTAGGCGCCGGAGATTCGGTTGGTATAAATATAACATTCAATGCGACGGAACTGATTCCCGGGATATACGAGGCGGAGATTCTGATACTCTCCGACGACCCCTGCAATTCCACAATGACCATTGGGGTAACGATGACGGTGGAAGCGGATGATTTGCAGATGTACCCGGCAGAAGATTTCGAGTCAAGCGGTACCAGAGGCGGCCCTTTCGAGCCTGGGTGTATGATTTACACACTGTCGAACGAGGGAGATGAATCTTTGTACTGGACAACAAGCGGTACAGAGGACTGGCTCGATGTAGAACCAAATGAAGGGCTTTTGGGTTTTGGTGAGTCGATAGACGTAAATGTGTGTATTACATCTTATGCGGACCAACTCGACCCCAATATCTATACCCAGATATTAGTATTCGAAAATACAACCAGCGGCGCCATCAGGAAGCGGTCTGTGAGTCTGACGGTTAATCCGCCGGACTGTTTCACCGAATCTTTCGATGGAGGCGACAACAAATTGGATCATCTTTTGGTGACATTCAGCCCGGACGGCTCGGTTGCCTATTACGAGGCCTGCCGAGAAAGGATTGATGAATTTCCGACCGACCCGGCCGGGGGAACGGCCGTTGCCCTCGGCGACGATGATTTCGTTGAGGTTATTCTGTCAAATGATGTGAATGTTTTGTTTTACGGGGTCAGTTACGACCGCTTTTATATAGGCAGTAACGGGTATATTACCTTCGGCGACGGCGATATGGAATATGAGGCCCTGCTTGAAAACCACTTCAGCCTGCCGCGGATATCGGCCTTGTTTGATGATTTGACACCTGCGGATACCCAGAGTATTTCCTACGAGCAGTTTGATGACAGAGTGGTGGTAACGTTTGAAGAGGTGCCGCTGTATGGAGACAAGGAGGCGAAGAACAGCTTTCAAATCGAGATGTTCTTTATTGATGGAACAATATGCATTACGTGGCTGGATATTGATGATAGAGAAGGTATTGCGGGATTGTCGGAAGGTTATGGTTTTCCTCCAACCTTCATTGAAAGCAACTTGAGGGGATACTCGCCGTGCCGGCCATATTGCGACTTCGACAGAGATTACGACGTTGATATGAACGACCTGGCTGTTTTTGTTTTGCACTGGCTTGATGAGGATTGCAATGTTCCCTACTGGTGCGGGAAAACCGATGTGGATTTCAGCAGTATGGTCGAGATGGGCGATTACGCCATCTGCGCCGAAAGCTGGCTGGTAAGTTATGACTGGTGGCTGGAACCGATTGCTCACTGGAGGTTTGACGAAGGGCAGGGCGATACAGCATACGATTCGGCAGGCAACAACGACGGGACGCTAATCGGTCCACCGGAGTGGGTTGACGGCCAGATTGGAGACTACGGACTTGAGTTCGATGGCGCTGCTGATTATGTTGAAATGGGAGATACAGTTCAAAACTATTTAGGAACAAGTTATACAGTTTCTGCGTGGATTAAGGCAGACGCGATTGCCTCCAATAAAGTTATTGCAGCATATAGACAATCGAGTCTCAGCAACGCATCGGTTTTATTTCAGCTTGACCACTATAACGCAGATGCTCGGTTTACCGTCAGGGATGACTTTGGGAATATGGCACAAGCCATTTACTCTAATGCCATTACCACAGGAATCTGGTATCACTTCGCAGGTGTCAGAGAAGAAAATACTTTGAATGTTTATGTAAATGGCGTGAGCGGCGCTTCGGATTCGGAAATATTTGGAGCAATAAACTCTGATAATCTGAAGGTAGGGGCTTTTCAGTTTAGCGGAAACCCGCCTCAATCTTTCTTTGATGGCATAATTGACGATGTCAGAATTTATGACCGAGCTTTATCTAAAGATGAAATTCTGACACTTTATTGTGAGGGGGGAGGCAGCAATAGGGCCTTAAATCCCAACCCTGCCGATAGTACTATAGGTGTGGATCCGAACACAAATCTCACCTGGACATCAGGATGTGGGGTACTCACACACGATGTGTATCTCGGCACCGATTATAACGACGTCAATGACGCCAATACACTTTCAGACGAGTTCAAGGGCAACTATGATGTCAACAGCTACGACCCCTGCGGACTTGATATTGAAACAACGTATTACTGGCGGATAGACGAGGAGAATGCCCTTGGAACAGCTAAAGGCGATGTCTGGAGTTTCAGTACAATTGATATTAATTCAGGCCTTGCAGGCTGGTGGGAGTTAGAGGAAGGCACCGACATAACGGCCTATGATTCAAGCGGTAACGGCAACGACGGGGTGCTAATCGGCCCACCGGACTGGGCGGCCGGTAGGATAGGAGACTATGCACTTGATTTCGATGGCGCCGGTGATTACGTTGAAATGGGAGATACAGTTCAGAACTATTTAGAAACAAGTTATACAGTTTCTGCGTGGATTAAGGCAGATGCAATTGTCCCCAATAAAGTTATTGCAGCATATAGACAATCGAGTCTCATCAACCCGTCGGTTTTATTTCAGCTTGACCACTATAACGCAGATGCTCGGTTTACCGTCAGGGATGACTCTGGAAATATTGCAGAAGCAATTTACTCTAACGCCATAACAGCGGGTATCTGGCATCACGTGGCAGGCGTCAGAGAAGGAAATACATTGAATGTTTATGTAAATGGCGTGAGTGGAGCTTCGGACTCACAAACATTTGGAACAATAAGCCCCGATAATTTGAAGGTAGGAGCGTTTCAGTTTAGCGGAAACCCGCCTCAATCTTTCTTCGATGGCACAATTGACGATGTTCGGATTTATGACAGGGCTTTATCAGCGGGGGAAATCTGGGCGCTTTATCAAGACGGCCTGTGATAGCAGCGAGGGCTGCGAGAGAGGGGCAGGTATAAATGAGGGGGGTTTTTAATGGGGCAGGGGGGTAGTGGAAGAATTTTGGGGAAAATCCAGAAAAATCTTGAAAAAAAAACAATAAATGTTATAATTCCATTCGCACTGAGAGCGTCAACGTGGAGTTTTCCCCGGCTGATACAGAGTTAAAGCAACCTGTTAGGGCCGTTTTTAAGCAATGCACTGATGCTTGGAAATTGCACAAAAATCTGATACATCTGAGAATGTCAGGTGGAGCGAGTATAAATGAAGATGTATTTTATAAGGGCTGGGTAATACCGCTTCTCCTCTCTCACTTTTGCCCAGCCCTCTCATTTGTAGAAAGTGGATTAGTCAAGCATATTAACGGCTGAAATTGGTATAATCAGACTGTCATTTTAATTAGGGTTGGGTTCTTCACCTCTTTTTTCGCTCGCCCAGCCCCGATTTTAAGTCTAAGAAGGTGGTAAGCGTTCTTTTCTCAAGAAACTACTGCAGTGAGCTTTCCGGCCCCCAAGCTGCTGATAGTCTGTATAGAAATTGAACCTATACAAAACAATCATAGCCTGATATGAGTTTTCACGATTCCCCTAAACTGCAATTACCAATATTAAAACAATGTTTGTCAAATGTCAAGTGAAATCCTGTTTTTTTGGGTTTTCGAGATTTTTTTTAAAGGGGGGCGGCTAAAGAATAGTTTTAGGTTGATTATTGCGAACATTCGGCTATTATACGCAGCATTATGAAGGATATTCTTGCAGACAGGACGGATAAAATCGACTCAAGCGGGATACGTAAGGTCTTTGCGCTCGGAGCGACGCTTAGCGACCCGATAAATTTTTCGATAGGTCAGCCGGACTTCGATGTGCCGGAAAAGCTGAAAAGGGCGGCTATAAAGGCAATCGAGAGCGGTCAGAACAAGTATTCTCAGACGGCTGGTGACAGCATTTTGAAGGGGAAAATAGCCGAACAGGTGAAAGAACGGTTTGGATGGTACGAGCCTTCCATAATTGTATCCAGCGGTGTGAGCGGGGGGCTGCTGCTGGCTTTTATGGCGGTTATTAATCCCGGCGACGAGGTTATTATCCCGGACCCTTATTTTGTGATTTACAAGCATATAATCAACCTGTTGGGCGGCAAGTGTGTATTTATCGACAGCTATCCTGATTTCGAGCTGCCATTGGAGAAGATAGCAGAGGCTATCACCGATAAAACCAAGATGATAATAGTCAACTCACCGTGCAATCCGACGGGTGCGGTGTATTCGCGAGAGCAGATACAAAGGCTGGCTGAGATGGCGGCTGCGAAAGATATACTGGTAATGAGCGACGAGATATATGAGAGGTTCTGCTATGACGGGGAGTGTGCGAGTATAGCAGAATATTACGAGAAAACGCTTTTGTTAGGGGGGTTCAGCAAGGCCTATGCAATGACGGGGTGGCGGCTGGGTTATGTGGCTGCCAACGATTGTCTTCGAGAGGTGGTCGAGGCAATGACGAAGATTCAGCAATATACGTTTGTTTGTGCGCCAACTCCTTTTCAGCAGGCGGCGATAGCGGCTTTGGATTACGATGTGAGTGATTTTGTCGAGAGCTACCGGCACAAACGCAACCTGATTTACGAGGGGCTGCGTGAGAAGTTCGAGTTTGTTCGGCCGGGCGGTGCGTTTTATGCGTTTGTTAAAGTTCCGGGGGCGAGCAGCGGGACAGAATTCGTGGAAAAGGCAATTGCCAATAACGTGCTTGTGATACCGGGGAACGTGTTCAGCGAGAGAGATACACATTTTCGAATAAGTTACGCAACCAGTGATGAAAAGATAGAGCAGGGCGTTGAGACTTTGTGCAGATTAGTTTAAATGATATTGATTTCGAGCAAGAAAAAGATTCGCAAAGTAAGTTTTTAATCTGGCAGACGGACAGAGGTAATGCAGGAGGCAATTTTTGAGCGCCAGTTGTATAATAAAAATAATATTCAGCGTAATCGGTGGGCTGGGCATATTTCTTTTAGGTATGAAGAATATGTCCGAGGGCATGCAGGCAGTCGCCGGGGCCCGGATGCGCAAACTTATTAACGCCGTCACGAATAACCGTTTTATCGCCTGCGGAGTCGGAATAAGCATAACCAGCCTGATTCAGTCAAGTTCAGTGACGACTGTTATGGTGGTTGGAATGGTAAATGCCGGACTGATGAGCCTACGACAGGCGGTAGGTGTTATACTCGGAGCAGATATAGGTACAACGATTACGGGCTGGATACTTGTTCTGCAGATAGCCAAATACGGTCTTCCGATTATGGGCTTTTCGGCATTCTTTTTTCTGTTTTCCAAGAGCGAACGTATTCGTTACAGCGCTTTGATGATACTTGGGCTTGGGATGGTATTTTTCGGTCTTCAATTGATGAAAGAGGGCTTTTACCCGCTTCGAGAGATGCCGGAGTTTGTCGATTGGTTTTCAAAGTTTACACCAGATACATATTTCGGCGTTTTAAGATGTTGCCTTGTAGGATCGTTTGTGACAGCAATTGTGCAATCATCATCAGCAACACTGGGCATCACGATTGGCCTTGTGGGTACGGGAGTCATAAATTTCGAGACCGGAGCGGCTCTTGTTCTTGGCCAGAATATCGGCACGACAATTACGGCCTGGCTGGCATCTTTAGGAGCTTCAACAAATGCAAAACGTGCAGCTGTTGCCCATGTAATAATCAAGGTCATCGGTGTAGGCTGGATAACTGCAATTTTCCCCGCCTATATAGATTTGATAAAAGGTATTGTCGGAGCCGAACTTATATCAAACGCTCAAAGTTTAAACGGGTCACCGACATTTGTTCATGCCATGAGAGCGATAGCACTTTCTCATACCGGCTTTAACGTAGCGAATGTTCTGCTTTTTCTGCCGTTCACACGGGTTTTAGCTAAAATGCTCCCACGTATTATGCCTGATAGGGTACGTAAGGAAGAGCCGCACCTCAAATTTATTGACATTCGAATGTTAGACACACCGGCAATCAGTATCCAACAATCGCGAAATGAAATTCTGCGAATGAGCCAGACAGTTCGAGACATGCTCGATCAACTAAAAGTTGTTATTGAAAACGGGGCCGGCAAGAGGGCAGTGGAGGAAAAAATCTTTCGCCAGGAAGAGGAACTGGACGTTACTCAAAAAGAAATAACCGAATTTTTGAGTAGTCTTCTTTCGGGCAACGTTCCTCACGATGTTATGAATAACGGCCGGATACAGCTTCGAATGGCCGACGAATACGAGTCCATAAGCGACTATATTACCAATATTCTTAAACTGAATTTGAAGATGCACAAGTCCGGTCTTCATATGAGTGATGATGCGAGGGGAGAAATTCTTGACCTTCACAGCCGTGTTTCGACCTACGTCAATTTCATAACCGACAGCGTCAAAGAAGATAATACCAAGATTCTGCGAGAGGCCAATAAACGCAGCGTCGCCATAACTCATTTTGTAAAGGAATACCGGGGAAAACATCTTGAGCGTGTAGGTACAGAGCACACATCACCGTTGAAAAGCCTTATTTTTACTGATATGCTGAATTCCTACAGGCGCATAAAGGACCATGCTCTTAACATAGCCGAAGCCCTGACGGGTGAAAAATAATGTCGCAGAGCGGCGGTTGCAAAGAGCGAGGCAGTGGGAAGATTTAAAATCACCTTTTTCGACAATTAGATAAAAAGCTTCTTGACCAGCTAGTTTAAAAAAGCTAAAAAAATACCATCCTGTAATTAAAGTTTTTAACCGGTTAAACATTTAAGGGAGGAACCAGTGTGCTGAAAGAGATGATATTCAGTACGGTAGGGGGGCTTGGGCTATTTTTGTTCGGTATGGGTTTGATGTCGGACGGCCTTAAGAAGGTAGCGGGCGCTAAGCTGAAAAGTTTGCTTGAGGCACTGACAAGGCGTCGGGTTATCGCGGTTTTAATCGGGGCATTGACGACGTGTCTGATTCAGTCGAGTTCAGCGACCACTGTGATGACGGTTGGTTTCGTGAACGCCGGACTTTTGACTTTAAGGCAGGCATTATGCGTTGTTTTAGGGGCAAACGTCGGGACAACATTTACGGCGTGGCTGGTCTCAGCATTCGCACTATTTAAGATAAGCAGTTATGCGCTTCCGGTTGTTGGGGTTGGATTTCTACTTAATATTCTTGGAAAAACTCAAAAGAGAAAAAGTCTCGGTGAGGTTATGCTCGGGTTCGGTATATTGTTCCTCGGGATACACTTTATGAAAGAGGGCTTTGCGCCCCTTCAGGAGAATCAGGAAGTTCACAAATCTTTAATATGGCTTGGAGGTAATCCGCTTCTGGCGGTATTGGCGGGAACGGTTATAACAATGCTGCTGCAAAGCAGCTCTGCATCAATAGCGATTGTGCAAATGCTGGCTTTTCAGGGGGCATTCGGGACGGACTGGGATTTGGCTCTTCGGGTCGCTATACCGTTTATCCTCGGCGATAACATCGGCACGACGATAACGGCGCAGCTTGCCGCTCTTCGGACATCGCGGAATGCGAAGCGGACGGCAATGGGGCATACGTTATTCAATGCCATAGGAGTAGCTTATATGCTGCCTTTGGTGTGGACGGGATGGTTCGGCGATGCAGTCGAATGGATAACACCTTTCAAGCTCTCTCAGAATACGATAATGGTGCACATAGCTGTTTCTCACAGTATGTTTAATATATTTAACACAATTGTTTTTCTTCCGATTATCGGTATTCTTGAAAAAATGGTAATGAAGATTCTTCCAGTGACGCCGGAAGAACTGGCGTACAAGCCGGCGACACTGGAAAAACACCTGCTTAATACACCTGTGATAGCACTTGACCAGACAAAGCGCGAGATTCTTCGTATGGCTAAAACGGCAAAACAGGCAGTCGAACAGTCTGTCAGCGGTCTTGTTAACGACGACAGAAAAGAACTTGCGAGCGTAATGCAAACAGAAGATTTTATCGATGAAATGCAGTATGAAATCACGTCTTACCTTTCAGCATTATCACGCAGGCAATTATCCGATGAAGTCTCTATTGAACTGCCGGTGCTTTTGCATACGGTGAACGACCTGGAGCGCGTAGGGGACCATGCGGTCAATATCGTGGAAATCGCGGAGCGGAAAATCGAACGGAAAGTATCTTTCAGCGATTGGGCCCTTTCAGAGATGGAGAAATTAAAAAAAGAAGCGGAGGAGATGTTCGATTGTATAATAGCAGCCTTGAAAGATAACGATATCGCTACGGCGCAGTCGGCTTTAATCAATGAGGCCAACCTCAACAGGATGCAGATGGAGTTCAGGCGAAGCCACGTTCAGCGCATGACCGAGGGAGTTTGCTCAGCGGAGGCGGGACTGATATTCATAGATTTGGTCGACAACGTGGAGAAAATCGGTGACCACCTGACCAATATTGCGCAGGCGGTAATAGGTGGGCTGCAATGGGACGGAGTCGAGGAGAAAAAAGTCTCGAATTTATGACCAATACACGGTTTTGCCCCCCTTTGTAAAAACCTGCCAAGAGCTTGCTGTCAGAAGAGTTTTGTGCTAAGATAAATCGGCTATGAGTAAGAAACGCCGGAGGATTAGACAGAAAGCAGTACAGAAAACCGGCCGGTCAGCGCAAAAAGCTATCGATAGGCACGATAAATCTTTATTAAAGCATCCGGGGGGAAAAATAGTTTTAACGGTGGCAATTATAATTGTTTGTGCCGTGGCTGGAGCGGTACATTGGACGGCATTATCGGCCCAGGCATTTTGTCTCGATGACCACCAATATATGGTTGATAATCCGCTGGTGACAAATCCCGGGTGGGCATCTACCAGGCGTTTCCTGAGCGAGGTTTTGGAACCGTCAACGGTTGAGGGATATTATCAGCCGCTAACGATGATTTCACTGATGACGGATTACGCTTTAGGGGGTCGAAGCGAGAATCTTCGGCAGTTCCACCGTACGAGCCTCGGTCTGCATATAGCGAACACCGCGCTTATAATCGTGCTTCTTTACCTGCTGTTCGGACAAATCTGGGTGGCAGCGGCAGTAGGGGGGCTGTTTGGCCTTCATCCAATGACGGTCGAATCGATTTGCTGGCTTTGTGACCGCAAGACACTATTAGCGGCTTTTTTTGCGCTGTGGTCGCTGATTTTTTACTTAAAGTACAGCGGCAAAAACAATTTGAAATTCTATGCCGGTTGTTTATTGATGTATGTGCTTGCGCTGATGTCCAAACCCACGAGTTTGCTTCTGCCGGCGACGATGGTTTTACTTGACTACTGGCCCTTACGGAGGCTGAGCCGGCGAAGTATTTTTGAAAAGCTGCCACTTTTTTTCGTAGGTTTGATTTTTGCATGTATAACTTTTATATCGCAAAGCCGTACCGCCGATTTGGTCGCCCCCGTTTCTTATGAAGCTGGGCGTGTTCCCCTGACCCTCTGCCACAACATTGTTTTCTACCTTTATAAGATGGTATGGCCGGCTATGCTGATACCCAATTATGTGTTTCCTGAACCAATGTCACTATCGAATACTGTTGTTGCCGCCGGTGTCGTCGGGACGTTCATATTTATAGTTTTGCTGCTGGTTTTACTGCGGTGGTCGCGAGGACCGCTAACAGGCTGGCTGTTTTTCTTTATAATGATACTTCCAACAATGCAGATTTTTCGATTCAGCAACGTGATTGCAGCGGATAAGTTTGCCTATCTGCCGTCGGTGGGTCTTTTGATTGTGCTGACCTGGTTTCTTGGCCTGCTCTGGGGGACAGTAGTTAACAGCAAAACCAGAGTACGACGAGCAGTGATAATAATCGTGCTGTTGATATTGTTTGTCGCCGAGGCAGCGGCCACACGACGACAGTCGGGGTATTGGCAAAATACAGTCGGTCTATACGAACATATGCTGCCTGTTAGTAAAAATTCCCCCTGGGTGCATTATGACCTCGCCAACGCCCTGTTAAAAGAGGGTAGATTGGACAGGGCCGTCAAGCACTATCAGAGAACGCTGGAGCTTAAACCCGGCGATGTCAAGGCACACTATAACCTTGGTAATGCGTTGAAATTACAAGGTAAACTTGACGATGCGATGCGTCATTATAATAAGGCGCTGGAAGGTAAAGAAGATTATGCCGAAGTTTTAACGAACATGGCCAATATATTTTCCATACAGGGCAAGCGTGAAGAAGCAATTCGTCACTTCAAGCGGTCTTTGAGTTTTAAGTCCGATTCAGCGATAGCTCACAGCAATCTCGGATGGGAGTTGAAAGGCGCCGGTCAGGCCGATGAAGCTATCGAGCATTTCCTTGAAGCCGTTCGTCTGTCGCCGGAGTTGGTTCCGCCGTTACTTGGCATGGCGGAGACTTTAGCATCGCATCCCGATTCGAATATGCGTGATACCGACAGGGCGACTGAGCTGGCCGAAAGGGCAGCTAATTTAACAAAATATCAAGAAGCCGCAATTCTTGAAATTTTAGGGAGGATGTATGCTTTGGACGGGAAGTTCGACAGGGCGGTAACGACCGCCGAAAAGGCAGCGGAGTTAGCTGTTTCCAAGGAAAATTACAGATTAGTCAATCGGCTTCGGGGGCAAATAGAACTGTATAAACAGGGGAAATCCGGTACCGAATAAAAGTTGGAGAAAAAGGCACAAATATTTTATGGTTTGTATTGTCAAGTTCATAATATAGGTGTAGAATTGTAAATATGAAAAGCGTGCATTTGATAATTCTGATTGTTTCGGTGTTTGTGCTGTTCTTCGGGACAAAGGCAACGGCAGTTGAGCCTGACGATGTTAATGAAACTCCTTATGCGGTGAAAGCGGTGGTAATCATTTGCAAAGGTATGGTTGACAACGGTCTGTATAAATCCATCCAGCGCAGGACCCAAATCGCTCTTGATAATGGTGCCGAATACCTGATTTATGAAATCGGGACATATGGGGGGCTTGTCGATTCAGCAGATGATATAGCCAAATACTTTATACTCGATGTAGGCAAAAAAGCACATACCGTTGCCTACATCACGACCGAAGCGATATCGGCAGGAGCGATGATAAGCGTTTCGTGCCAGGACATAATAATGCTGGACAATACCACGATAGGCGACTGCGCTCCGATTGTCCTTGGCGGTAAACTCGAAGGTGTCGAGCGTGAAAAAAGCGAAAGCTTTATTCGAGCGGCCTTCGATCGGGCGGCAGAGGCGAACGGGTATCCGCAGGCACTACTGCGAGCGATGGTGAGCAAGCAAATCGAGGTTCACAGGGTTGAGAACGTCGAAACAGGAGAATATGAGTACTTTGAAAGCGTAAGATTACCCAAAGACCCGAATGTTTATGACCTGGACAATAAAGAATTAATCGTCGAAGACGATAAGCTATTAACACTGACTGCATTACAGGCTTATGAATACGGGATAGCAAGGGCGGTGGTCAAAGACCAGTCGGAGGCCCTTGAGTTTTTGGCAGAACGTGACGGCGTGTTCTTTGAGGATGAGCCGATGGTTCTTAAGACACTCTGGTCGGAAGAGATGGTTCGATGGGTCAACTCGCCGGCGGTGATGGCAGCTCTTGTTATGCTGGCAATGTTGGGCGTTTATATGGAACTGAGCACGCCGGGAGTGGGGCTTCCGGGGCTGGTGGCGTTGATATGCATTGTAATTATAATCGGCAGTAAGTACCTTGTCGGGCTTGCAAACTGGGTTGAAGTGGCCTTATTTGTTGTAGGCATCGGCCTGCTGGCGGTGGAAATCCTTGTACTGCCCGGTTTCGGCATAGCGGGTGTTCTGGGGATAACCTGTATAATAACGGGGCTGTTCGGTATGCTTGTTAAGAATCCACCTGATAGATTTCCGTGGCCTCAAAGCCAAATCGACTGGGAGTTATTCACAAGCGGCGTATGGGGATTGTTCTTCGGCCTTTTCGGATTTGGAGTGCTTGCATGGCTTGTTTCAAAATATATGCCCAGGGTGGAGTTTCTCAGCGGCCTGATACTTTTGCCGGCGGCTGCAAAGCAGGGCGATGAAATGGAGGTCAATATAACGGCTCCTCCTGAAAGTAAAAGTACGAGGGTAAATGTCGGTGATGTCGGTGTAGTTGTCTCGACACTGCGGCCAACGGGAAAGGTTAAATTCGACGATGCAATAGTTGATGTTGTAGCAACGGCCGAATTTCTTGACAAAGATACAGAAGTAGAGATAATTGAAATCCGCGGCAACAGGGTTTTGGTAAGAAAACATATAGAGAAATAAAGCCCGAAATAAAAAAAGGTAAGTACGATATACGGAGAAAAAAATGGATTGGTGGCTTGTTTTTGCTGTGTTTTTGTATTTTGTTTCTGCTGTATTATTAGTAGTTGAAGTGTTTGTTCCAAGCGGGGGGCTGATAAGCATTTGTTCCCTGGCCTGCCTGATAGGTGGTTTGATGATATTTTTCCACAGCAGCACAGTAGCAGGGTGGGTAGGCATTGTTATCGCTATTATAATGATACCATCCGTATTAATAATAGCTTACAGGTGGTTTCCTAAAAGCCGGTTCGGCAAGAGCGTTACGCTGACTCCGCCGGAACGCATGCAGGGTGATGCAGTACCGGATACCAACGAACTGAAAGGACTGCTCGGTGCGGTCGGCGTGGTTCTTACACCGCTTCGGCCGGTAGGAACATGCGATTTTTCAGGACAAAGAGTCGAATGTGTGGCCGAAGGCGACTATGTTGATAAAGGCAAATCGGTCAAGGTTATCCGTGTAGAGAGTACTCAATTGACCGTTCGTATAATGGAAGAAACTTAATGAAAGGATAGAAAAATGTATAACTTAACAGATACGGTTTTTGCTGCAGCCAGCTCTACCAATATTTTTGCAACAGCAGTCATAGTTATTTTTGTACTTGTAGCATTAGTTTTCTTCCTGTTATTTTTGAAGTTTTTTCGATTGTGGCTTCAGGCCAAATTGTCAAAGGCGGATGTAAAATTTTCCGAGCTTATCGGGATGTGGCTTAGAAAAGTCGATACTCGAACGATAGTCCTGAGTAAAATAACCGCTGTACAGGCTGGTCTTAGTCTAACGACGCGAGATTTGGAGAGCCATTATCTGGCAGGGGGGCGGGTTCCAAACGTGGTTCGTGCATTAATCGCCGCCAACAGGGCCAATATCGAGTTGACCTTAAAAACGGCAACCGCAATCGACCTGGCCGGCCGTGATATTCTTGAGGCAGTCCAAACAAGTGTCAATCCCAAGGTTATAGACTGCCCCGACCCGGAGAAAAGCAGGGGCACTATTGACGCTGTTGCCCAGGACGGCATCCAGCTAAAAGCAAAGGCCCGCGTGACGGTGCGTGCCAATATCGAACGGCTAATAGGGGGGGCCACGCAGGAGACAATTATAGCGCGCGTCGGCGAGGGAATTGTAACCACTATCGGAAGCGCCATAAGCTATAAAAGCGTTTTGGAAAATCCTGACAACATCTCCAAGTCCGTTCTGGCCAAGGGCCTTGATGCGGGGACAGCTTATGAGATTCTTTCTATTGATATCGCAGACGTCGATGTAGGCGAAAATGTCGGCGCCCAGCTGCAGGCAGCCCAGGCTGAAGCCGATATGCGGCGAGCAAAAGCAGAAGCGGAAAAACGGAGGGCAATGGCAGTTGCACGTGAGCAGGAGATGCGGGCGCTGGTTGTGGAAAACGAGTCGAAAATACCGCTGGCTATGGCTGAAGCGTTCCAAAAAGGTAATCTCGGCATTATGGACTATTACAGGATGAAAAATATTATGGCCGATACCTCAATGCGCGATTCGATAGCAAAGCCCGGTAAGAAGGAATAAGGATAAATACGAGCCTTAATAATTAAAAGATTCGACAAATGAACTACTACCTTGCAGAAATATTCTTGTCTGCTCGCAACCGTAATAATGACGATGGCGGGTGGATGCAGATCCTTGTTTTCGTGTTGATAGCGGTTGTTTACGGTATCAGCTATATTATTAAAGCAGCAAAAGCCGGTAAACCCGAAGAACAACAGCAGAAGGGCAAACCACAGGCAAGACGAAGCCCGTTCCAGAGACTAAACCAAAAAGGACAACGTCCAGTCAGCAGAGGTGTCAAGGCACAGCCGCGGCGGCCAATTCAAGCAGTACACAGAGAGATTTCACGGCCACAGCCAGTGGTAGAAAAAATCACAGCAAAAATGCCTGCAACCCTCGAAGAAACAGCGATTCATGCAGAAATGATAGGTAAGCCCCTCCAGAAACCGAAAGGTTTATGGGGTACTGACTTAGACACATCTAAGCCAACAGAAATAATTGGAGATAAGCCATCAATTAAATTTGACGATTCTGAGATATTAAGGAAGGCAATTCTACATTACGAAATCCTTGGCAAGCCTGTGTCGCTGCGCGGCCCTGGAGAGCATACTGTCGGTTGAGTCAATTTTCTCAACTTCCTGAATAATTGAGTAAATTATTATATATCTAAAAACAGACAATATCCTACGTCCCATAATATATGTTATGTTTCATAGAGCTTTTTCGTTTAAGAATAGCGGGCAGATTGGATTAGCTCAGAATAAACGGCCTGCATTGGCTGCCTGGCTGACAGTGTATGAAAGATTGTCCCACATCGCTGTTGCTCTGTCCAGGATGCCTAAATTCTGGAGGACTAAAGAAATATTGACCGTTGAAGATGGAGAGGCGAAATTTTCTTCCATATAACGCTCAAGATTAATAAGCGACGATGCAAACTTGAGCCTGTCGCAATAAAGGACGGCTATCTTGTAATGCAGTTCAAGCGTATCTCTATCGAGACATTCAGGGCCAGTCAACTGTTCAAGAGCATTCTTTTTATGGTTTGTTTCGAAAAGGCATATCGCCAGTTTGTTTCTGGCCCTTGTATATGTGGGATTAATCTGAAGAGCTATTTTAAAGGATTTTGATGCTTCGCTCATCCTTCCAACCCCCATCATCAAAATTCCGAGCCTGTACTGCAGGTCTGGGTTCTGTGGTTCAGCTGCAATTTGTCGGCGATGTACTCCAATTACCTCCTCGATTAGTTCTGCAGCTTTAACGGTTTTATAAGAGGAAAGGTCAACTCCAAGACCTATCTTAAACTGCAGTGTGGCAGTCTCGGCAAACAATAACCAACTGTTGGCGTCAATGGCAGCGGCCAGAGACAATGTCAATAGACTATCGGATTCATTGGAGTCCAATTTCTGAGCAATTGCAAGACCCAAATAGGCATCGACAATCTGGTCGTTTATTTCAATCGCCCTGTTGAACTGCTGTGCAGCGAATCTGTCCTGCTGAAGCTGCAAATACTGCGTTCCAAGCTTTATGGTCGCCTCCAAAAAATCCGGAAATATGCTAAGGGCCTCTTCATAGGCTGAAACAGCCTCGGAGGTTGCTCCCAACATACCAAGGATATCCGCCCTCTTCAGGCACAGGTCCGCCCTTTCGGGATGTTCGAGCAACAAATCGTCAATATTTTCGAGCGCTTCCTGAAGCTGTCCGTCGGCAATGAGATGTTCTATATCGTCATCCTGGGTGGTGTTAAAATTATCAGGGTGCATTAAAATTGCCGTGTTAAATGTTTCAATAGCTTTGGCGTACTGTGTGTTGATGATGTATAAATGACCAAGGGGCACAAGTGTTGATATATCATCGGGGTATTCAGCTTTTAAGAGTTCATATTCCTGTATGGCTTTTTCAAACTGCCTGTTTTTGAAATAAACGGCAGCAAGTCGCTGCCTTGGAAGCTGTAAATAATTCTTGAACTTGAGACAATCCTGGTAAAATTCGATGGCCTGGTTTTCTCTGCCTAATCGCTCATAACAATGTCCGAGGGCATAAAGCGCCATTGTATTGTTTGGCTGACGCATATAAACGGAGTTCAACTGTTCAATGGCATCGGATATTTGGTTTTTTTGAAGCGATATTGCCGCAGCGGCCAGCCGTCCCCGCGGGCAGTCGGGATTATCAAAAAGATAAGATTTTAGCTGTTCAGCGGCAGTTTCGGTCTTTTTGTTAGTTGCCAGTTCGATGATTTTATCCAGCCGCTGCATCTGAGGGGAATCGTCGCCGGTCTGATAAAGTTTGACGGCAGCAAACCAGTGCCATATCAAATCGGCCATATCGAGCGTCATCGCCCTGCCGAGAATTTCCAGTAATCTACTCATACACCCCTCACCGAACAATCTTGTCGTAAAAGTGCGTTTTTCTCAGCTCACATTCAGCTTTTAGCGACGGCTATTTACCGCGCTAAAGGTATCGACAATATGTATGGTGGTGTTAATCGGGGTCTGGGTAAATTAACCGAAGGAATGTCTATTTTTTGCGGTGTATGTGGGGGTTGTGTGTGATATAGGGATTGTTGGGATTTTAAAGTCGGATTTCCGGACTTTGGAGGTGACGGATGAGCATCATAGCAGGAAAACAAAAATCAAAAAGGACACCACCCCCCCGCCGAGCGCTACACAGCCCCAGAGGCGTGTTTTTCGGATTTTCCACCACATATAAATCCCTGAAAGAACCCAAATGATGACGGAGATAAAAAGCAGGTCCAGCATAAACGCCCAGGCGTCACAGATGAAGCTGTCCTGCTGATACTCCCCTATCCAATGAAACTTATTAATAAAATGGTCCCATCTGAAGTTTTTGTCTTCGACCAGAAGAAGGTTGCGGTAGATAAAATATACAACCCTTGTCGTCGAGAAAAAGCTATGTAAGTTGATGTTCAGACGTTGTTTGCCGGGTCTGTAAACGCCGAAAGAGCTATTTTTGATTCCTGCGTCTTTTAGTATTTGTGCGGCAACCGGCCGCAGATCCCCATTATCGGGTACAGGACGCTTACAGGTTCGTTCAAAACGCTTGGTCCATTGGGGTTTGTCTTTGTAATACTCATTCAAGCCTAAATTGTGGCTGAATAAAAAACCGCTGACCGCATACTTTAAGAAGAAGACCATCAGGAACAAGCCGAGATACAGATGTATGCGTCTGTTGAACAAATCAAAGGTCATAAAAAGCGGTCCTCATTTAGATAGCAAAAATGAAAAAAACAAACAATATTATGCCGCCCAGAACAGAAAGCCATCCGAGGCGGCGTGTAGGTTTTATTTTCCACCATAACAGCAAGCCTGAGAAGACCCAGAAAAACATAGAGAAAATCACAAGGTCAACCGACAACGCCCAGATATCATCCGGCAGATGGTTTTGCTGATAGCCACGACGGTGATGCAAACGCCTTAAAAGCAGTGAGAAACGGAATTTATGGCGTTCTATGAGCAATTTTTTGTTCTGCGGGTCATAGATGATGCGCCTCGGTGAAATGAGGTCGTTTCGATGAATCGTCAGAACCTTATTCTCCCTGTTTTGCTGCACATTAGAAGCACCTTCAAGGCCAAGGTCGGCGAGAATTTGTTCAGCTATAATTTTGGGGCCGGCACCCGACGGAAAAGTCTCGGAATAGAGCTTTTCGGTTTCCTTTATCCATGGTGAAGTGCCGCGATAAGGCGCATCAAAGAAGTCGCGATGATTCATCACTATTGCACTGGCGGCATACATCACCATCCAGGGAGCTAAAAACAACCCAAGGTACATGTGTGCCCGGCGATTGAAAAACGAAAACGTCATAGATGCTACTGCTGTCCCCCTGCTTTCGACAATTGAGCCTGCTTTTCGACTTCACTTAAATAGGCCAATGTCCTTTCGAGCTTGTCGGTGAGATGTTTTAACTTCAGCATGGTCTTAACCCGTGTCAGCAGTTCGAGCTTGTTTACGGGCTTGCTTAGAAAATCGTCAGTGCCGGAGTCAATTCCACGTTCGATGTCACCAAATTCGTTAAGGGCCGTTACCATAATGACGGGAATGGCGCTTGTTTTGGGGTCGTTTTTTATTCTTCTGCAGACCTCGAAGCCGCTCATTTTGGGCATCATCACATCCAGCAGAATTAAATCCGGCGGATTGCTGCTTATAATATCCAACGCCTCCGGGCCATCGTTGGCGGGTATAGTTTCGCAGTCCATATCCTCAAGATATGCCTGTAATAACTCGAGATTCTGCTGATTATCATCGACAACCAACACTGTGGGCATTTTATTTTCATCGTTGGCTGCTTTAATTCGGGTCATTTCAAAAC
>CAZIKS010000040.1:0-21639 GCA_964539795.1 uncultured Pirellulales bacterium | reverse complement strand
GCAAGATTATTCCTTAGGAAGGTGGCATGAAGACGACTTCATGCGAAATCCTGCGAAGGGAAAAACCCCCGGTCACAGAGATATCCTAAAATACACCGGATTCCAAATTTAAATCAGCCAGCCAAAAGTTACCATGGAACGGGCACAGAGGTCCCCATCCCCGGGCCTAATAGTATGGCATTCAGTAAAAGCCGCTTGGAACCAGCCAGCCAGTCCCGGAAAGTCGGGTCACCCGCAAACAGAATAATCTGGCCGTTTCCAACAGACTCAACGGTGACATAAGCTGTATCGGCAAGCCGCTGCCTTGCTTCCGGCCAGAGTAAACCGCTAAGTCGTAAATGCTCTTTATCGGCTAAACGAACAGGAGTCGCAACCGGATGCCTGGACATAAACGCATAATCGCCAAAGAATAAAATCGGCATCCTGTCCTCCAGACCAAAACCGAGCCAGTGTTCCGTATCGACTATACCGGTAACGAATGTGCCCCTGGGGCTGAAGATGCGCTGCCACTTATCGGTACGCTTGAGCTTTTCAACGTCGTTTTTAGAATCGGATTTTTTGGGGCTTTCAGCTTTGTTTTCTTCCACCTTTTGCTGTGGTTCCTCGGCAGGCTTAGTCCCCCATATCTCGGCAGGGTCAATTTTGATGTTTCGAGCGTCTTTCTCCCGCTGGACGGCCTCTTCATATATGCAAAGTTCGTCGAGCACATCACGTTTTAATCGCACAGAACTGAGCCCTCGGTCTTTTCCCGCGACAAAGGCTGCTGAATCACCAATCGCTATTAGTGTCCCTCCGTCTTCGACCCATCCTCTCAGCTTTTTTATAGCTTTTTCGTCAAGCACACTGCCCAGACGCCCGGCGGAGGGGAGTATTAAACAGTTGTACTTTCGCAGGTCAACCCTATTAATGTTCTGGATGTTGATGGGTGATGTTTGCAGTCGAATGTGATGGTCAAGAAGGTACCACACAGACCCGAATAACCTTGATGATACCGGCCATTGTGAAGTGATGGCAACACGTGGAGCCGTTAGCAAACGCAACTTGCGGTCCCCAAGGTCCGGACCTTCCTGAACAAGACCGGTTTCGGCGATGCGAATGTCAACATCGAAATCAGCATCGATTTGCTGTAGAATCTCGAAAAGATTATCAGGATTTTCATGAACGCGGAGCAACACCGAACCAGGTGGATAGCTTTTGTCTCCAATCTGAAACGGCTTGGTTCCAATCCGGGGGTTACAATTGTTATCGAACAGACGGACCAGGGCCGGATAAATATCAGAATTATTGAAATCAATCAAATAGCCGTAATCACTTTTCTCATCCAGCCTCGCGGAGTCCGTATTAAAGTTTACAGGTTCGGACGATGTTTTAACATCAGATATGGTCTCGGCCCAGAAAGCATCAAGACCAAAATTCATCGACAGGTTCCAGGAGGTAACGTCATAAATGCGTGAGCCGCGATGGTTTTCGAGGTCTTTGCGTTCTTCAGCTAAGAAACTATCTGCAAAATGTGGGTCAAATGCCAAAAGCGCATGGAGCATTCGCCGATGTGGTTGAGCCGAGCGAGCTACAAGTGTTCCCTTTGGCAGGCTTTGACTATCGGCTTTGTTTCCCCATATATCAGTCAGGTTTTTAGCTTCGAAGGCATGGCGGGCAAATTTTATTTCAATACCGTGGCGTTTAATCAACTCAACCAGATTATTCCATCTCGAGCGGTCCTTAGACGGCGGCAGCAAAAATATCTCGGTGTGAGGCCCTTGATCGGAAACAGCCCACTGCTTATCGGTTAAAAAATCGCTCAGGAATTCACGACGGTTGGCTCGAAGAGTCTCAAGGTTGGTTAATGAACTGACAATATGATGATGTACTGTTTCAGAATATTTGGTTTCGTAACCTGTCGGCTGTTTTATTGTGGCGGCATTTGCACGGGCCTGCTCGTATAAAATGCCGGTAGCACCAAGCAAATTCGCCCAGGCGTTGGTATACATCGGACCCCAATCGGAGTACCAGCCCTTCGTATAGTAGCTCCATCCCTGCCGGTCGAAAGCAGCAGCCTGGTCAAGAGAAAAACGCTGTCGCCAACTCATATTATTTTTTGAAAGATAAATGTTGATAGGCTCTCGCGGCGGGTCGAACAAATAAGTATCATAAGGTCCCATCTCATGAGAATCAACAAGCAGATGAGGATTCCAGGAGCGAATTACTTCGACCCTGTTGCGGATTTCAGGATGAGCATGGACAATCCAGTCGCGGTTGAGGTCGAAAAGGTAATGGTTCCCGCGCCCCCTCGACCAAAGACCCATATGCTGCATTGCCTGATAGTCCGGGCTGGAAACAACACCGGTCAGTTGTTCGAGGTGACTCAAAAAGCGCTCCCTTCCATCCGGGTTCATCAATGGGTCAATGTGGATAACAACTTCTTCGAGCAGTTTCAGGATACTCTCGTCTTTTCCGGCAGCCAGTCGATAAGCGATATACATAGCTGCATCGGCGCTGGACAATTCATCTCCGTGTATATTGTAACAGAGCCAGGTTACGGCCGGCATCTCTTCAAGCAGCCGCTTGGCCTGGTTTGTATTCTGAAGTTTTCGAGGGTCAGCCAGTTTGGCATTGTCGGCCTTTATCTTATCAAGCCGTTTATGATTGCCTTCGCTCGTGATGGTCAGGTAATACAGTGTCCGGCCCTCGTGCGTTTGGCCATAAGAAGTCAGAGTAACTCTCTCTGAAACCTCGGCCAGTTTTTGCAGGTAGCGCACAAGAGCAGGATAGCGAACCGCTTTCTCAGTAACACCGTAACCGACAACTGAAGCCGGTGTAGGAATACTCGGGTCAAGGTTTTCCGATTCGAAAAACGGTGTTTTTGTCTTGCTGCCGGTACCGGCCTGAACGCTCATTTGACAACTACATAAAAGCAGACACGCTACTACAGATACCAATGTGCGGATATAGATATCGGCACAACAACAATTGGCCGGGCGAAATGTATTTGGGGTTGTGTAAATCTGGCTCATTTTTTATTCTCCTGATAAGTCCGAATTCTAATAACCTAAAACTGACGGTATGCGCCGCCGTTAAATCAACAGGAACATATCAGAATCCCACGAAAGTATCAACCCAAAACACCTGCACTTTTGATTTGTATTAAATGACCTTAAGAAAAGATCGCAGGTTTTATTTATATCAGCCGGTACGACTTAGCCGTCATATTGTGGTCAAAGGGCACTACATTTCATTAAAATTTTCTTTACACGTTAGATAATATGAATTATTAACTATTGACTCTGCACTGTTAATTTTTTGTATCATTGTGGGCAGTTTAATATATGTTCGAAGTGCGTCCGATATCAAACGAGGAAATAGATAAAGCCCTTGAACTGCTGTCCTGTGAAAGTTTCAGCGGCAGTGGGAAACTCGCCGCTAAGGTCGCTTCCTTCCGGGAACGAACACTGCGTGAAAGGTATGACCTTGCCCTCCAACTGGCTGTGCTTGACGACAATCACATAATCTACACCTGTTTTTTTGAAACCTGTCCGGAACGGGCCGTTTTTATACTTTCAGACCTGCCTAAAATTGACAACCCACAGATATACGACCACCAGGCACAGGTAATTTACAGCCTGTTTCAATGGGCTGTTGACAAGGGCAACGACTTCGTGCAGATTATACTCGACCCCGATGATCGTCCCCGGCAAAAAATATGCTCGCAAATAGGGTTCAGACAACTGACCGATTTAATATATCTTCACCGCTCCGGCGACACCCAGCCGGCAAATTATGCGCCGCCGGATAATATCAGTTGGCTGCTGCACGACAAAAAGAGTCACTCTTTATTTAAGCGGTTAATAAGCCAGACTCTTGAAGACAGTCTCGACAGTCCCGAACTGAGAAATCTTCGCAAACTCGAAGATGTAATTAGTTCCCTCAAGGCCGCAGATAGATTTGAACCATCCTATTGGAAGCTGCTTAAGTACAAAGATTCGGCTAAATCCAATACAAAGAACCGACAAGACGAGCCCGCTGGTGTCCTGCTGCTGGCTCCGACCCCGCAGAGAGATGCCATCGAGATTATATATCTGGGAGTTGTTCCACAAATGCGAGGTAAAGGTTTGGGCAAGGTATTACTTTATGAAGCTGTCAATTGTGCAAAGCAAACTGGCGTTAAGTCTGTCCTGGTATCGATAGATTGCCGTAACAATCCGGCACGTAAATTATATGAGAAATTTGCTTTTAAGGCTCTTCTGCGCCGCACTGTACTATACTATTGCACCCAATGGAACCAGGCTAAGCCGGCATATAGGGCACGTCAGGAAATACCGACTCACAAGTGATGAGTTTGATAACACTCATCCTATGTATTGACTCCTTGCCTGAGCGATGAATTTGAGCATATAGTCGGCCTGGTTTTGAACCTGGGGGTCTGAATTGGTCGCTCTGTCATTCCACTTGCGATACTCTTTGTTTAGACAATGTCGGGCCTGCTCTTTGTCCATATCCGAAGTGACCCCAATAAGCACTTCCGCATCCTCTACACTGTGCATATCGGCCGGAAGAATTTTTCCCATCATATCACGGAACCTGTCGGCATCAATTTCAAGCTGACTTGCCAGCTTTTTAAGAACCGTCATTTCTTCGACACCAACGCTGCCGTTAGCTCCGGCTACATGAAGACAAAACTCCAAAATATCATATCGCTCCGCCAAAGGCGTAATCTCGGCAATTTCCCTGCAAATTTCGTTAACATCCACCTGATTGCCGCTGCGGAAAAATACAACAGTTTTGTTAAGGGCCTTTTCAAATTTGCGCCGGGTCCTTTTGGAGATTTGAGAATCGTCTATATTACCTCTGGCCCAGTTCTTTATAAGTTCAATCTCGCAGTCAAGTAATTTGCCATCCGCAACACCCATGGCAAAGGCCAGTGCCACCGCCAGGCTTTTTGTCTGTTGGATATTTTCCTGCATATCCAGATAACCGAATTTAGGATTTTCATAAATGAAATCACTTTGGGCACAGGCAAGTCCCTCACCGCTCTTGCGAGAGAGTATCGAAGCGCTCAACTGCAGCCGTCTTTTTCCTTTACGCGGAAACACAAGCCAATCAATGCTCAATTGGGCAACAGCAGTCCAATCCAACAGCCTGGCGGCTCCTTCAGGAAGCCTGCCGATGTCCCCATTATAGCAAAAGACCTCAGAACCCATTCCCTGCCACTGTTTGGTACTGCTGTGCACCGGCATTGCTTCGCTGGTTTGGTCTGTAACATCCGCCAGAGAAACTTCTACAACACCATAGTATCCGTCACCTGGTGTATAAATTGTACCGCAAATTTCCACGACAATAGTATCAAAATCTTCCGTCCCTTGTTTTGTCAGTCGAGCACGACAGTTAAGTGCGCTCAAATCAGGTTGTTCAGAAAACCCTGTACTTTGACAGGAGTTTGCTTTGTGTGATACCGAACGCTTAAAGCGACCGGACGAACGTGAAAATTTAAAGTGGTTAATTAAACGTGCAACCCAGAATCTGCCGCCCGAACCGGGAAGAAATGCTATCGCAGCCATCGGCAGCAAAATCAGGATTAATATCAATAATAAAGGCATTGCCTACACCTGCGAACACCATTATTCAACCTTGACACGTTTTAATTTTTTGCCTTTTTGTTTTTTTACGGCTTTTGGGGTCATCTCGCCGTTTTGGTCTAAGCAAAAATCTACTTCATGAACTTTGCCCGACTCTATATCTTCGAACTTGCAGTGCATTCTCTGGTTTAAATCATATCTGTAGGTAACTTTAATAGGGCAATTTGCCGGTCGATCCGGCGGAAGTTCAAATTTGTGCGTTGCAATTTTATTTACGTACTCAACAGCAGTGTCTTCGCCCTGGGTTATTGTGCTCTCAAGAACTGTCTGTCCTTCAGACATTGTATAAAACATTTGTGACGCCTCGCAGGGCAGCGGCGTATTTTTCTTCAGAATGATACGATTTGCAATTACACGTCGGCCGGTCTGCTTATCTATAGGTGCACAAATAGTGCCGTAACTGTGATTGCATACGTCTATTAGGTTAATGTCTTTGAGACTGGCTGCAATACCCGCCGGCACCTCTTTTGGTTTTTCTCTTAGCATTGTCAAACCGGTGTGAAGTGCCGCTCCTAGCGCAACACATTCATCTACATTGACAGTAGTTTCAGGTGCAAAGCCGAACATCTTTTCCAGACGATGCTGCAGCACAGGGATTCGACTGCTGCCGCCTACCAGCAGAACCTTATCTATCCCAGATGGTTTTACACCGGCCTCCTCAAGGGCCACTTCCAGAAGCATATCTATCCGTGAGGTCAAAGAAGAAACTTCATTTTCGAACATCTCCCGGGTAATTTCGACTTTCATATTCCCCGCCGGCCCATAGAGCATCTTCTTCGCAACCGACCGCCTCGAAAGCGTCTTTTTTATGTCCTCGGCTTCGTCTTCATACTTTGCCTTCTCCTCATCCGAATTAATCAATTCGCTCTTGAACTTTTTTTTGTAGCTTCTTTCCAGAATCTTTAAAATTTCCTTGTCAAAATCGATTCCGCCAAGGCTGTGGTCACCCTGTGAACAGACAATATCCATTTGATGTCCCTTGACATCCAGTATGGTAACATCGAAAGTTCCTCCGCCGAGGTCATATACCAAAACCTTCCCGCAAACTTCACGCGTGGTTGCGTAATATAGTGCAGCGGCGACAGGTTCATTGACAATACCTATCACGTTCAGCCCCGCCATAGCCCCGGCGTCCATCGTGGCTTTTCTCCGAATTTCGTCAAAGTGAGCGGGAACCGAAATAACCACATCATTAATTTCGCCGTATTCGATCGAACTATCCTGTTTTAGCTTTTTCAATATCAGCGCCGACAGTTCCACAGCCGACCACTTTTTTCCGTCGATTTTCTTGTGATATTTCTCATCTCCCATATGCCGCTTTATCCAACGAACCGACCTTTCGAAATTCAGATGTCGCGAATTGACCGCTTCGATACCTACACGGATTAGCTCGGAGTCTTCCTCGTCGAAAAAGATTGCGGATGGAGTAAGCCTTTCACCATCGGCATTAGGAACTATCTGCGGCTTGCCGATACCGTTGAGAATCGCTAAAGCAGAAAAGGTTGTCCCTAAGTCTATACCTACTATATTAGACATTTTACTCACCTCGTTTGACTTAACGAATTTAACCGAACAGCTTCACTCTGGCCGCGCGCACAACCCTGACATTTTCATCGTCGATAACATATTGATAACCCGGCCTGATGACCTCGGCGATTTGGCCTTTCAGTTTTCCATCCTCGCAGCGTTCGCGCTCTTTAACAGGCTCTGCGCTCTTTTCCTGTCCTCGATAATTGCTTTTTATTTCCGGCTTAAATTGTTCAACGCTGCTTGACTCTAACGCAAAAATCAATTCATCCCTTATTTCCTCAAGCTCTGTTGTATCAACATCTCGTTTGGACAGCCGGACAATTCGGTCTTCAAGATTGTCAATACACCGAACAATCCTAAGGCAAAAAGTTCTGGTTATATTCCAATCATATCCTTCTTGAAGTTTGTTTACTCTTTCCTGCTGCTGTGAGGCATACTCGCGAATAGCTGAGACCTGTCGTGTAAGTTCCTTAAGGCTGTCGCTCAGAGGTTCGGAATTTTCAAGGGCGGTTTGCTGAACGGTTTCTGTCATCTGTTTGAATTCAGTCATTTGTTTTTCTAAATTATCCCTTTGCTCTTTAAGCAAATCTTCAGGCTCTGAAGATTTTTTGCCGGTATCCGACAAAACGGTTTTGCGAATGTGTTCTGTTAATTTATCGGGTTGTTCAGCGATTGAGTCTGGCTCTTCAGTTTCGGGTTCTGATGGGTTTTCAAGCTCGATTTCGGGTTCTGACGGCTTTTCAAGCTCGATTTCGGGTTCTAACGGGTTTTCAAACTCAACTTTGGGTTCTAACGGGTTTTCAAACTCGACGGATTCTTCATCGGTATAAAGCACGGCAATTTTCTCTTTACTAAAATTATGCCAGTCTGAAAATTCAAAGGTCTTCAACTGTTTTTTAAATCGGCCTATATGCCACCACGGTTTTTTCTTTTGCTCTAAAGCTTGCTTTTCTGCTTTTGCACTATTCTTGGTTGTTTTTTTATCTTTAGCTTGAGCTTTGGCTTGACCGCGCTTTTTGAAAAGATTGCTGGCACCTCTGACCAACCAGGATATGCTGAAAATAATAAACCGTGTGGTAGACAGTAACAGCCGCCAGGTAAAAATCCCCCCTCCGGCAAGCATACATGCAATACCGATGTTTAAAGTAAAGTCTCTGCTCCTTTTTTTCGCCTTGTACTGGTATATTTTCTCGTGCCAGTCTTCGACGGAAAAAACCTTTGCAAAAGATTGAATATCTATCTCACCGGCGATGAGTTCGTCAAGATGGGACAACTTACCATCGAGCAGTTCCAGTTGTTCCTGAAGCTGTTGTTTTTCTTTTCTTTGCTCAAGTAGTGCCCAGCCCACCGTACCTGAGCCTATGAGCAATAGGATTAGACCAAAAATAATAGCTTTTTTCCACATACTCTCAAATCTTATCTCATTAAATTTTCTCGTGCCAAAACCGTTTCTAAAGAACACCAAATAAAATATAAATAATAATTCGGCCTAATCAAACCTCATCTATCGCTAAAAAAACCGATACTTTTTCTACATCCGATAAAACCGGTTATTAAGTGGCAAAGCGACCTGAGATAAAATAACTGGATAGTCAGAAAAGTAGATGCAGTAGAAAAAAACTGCATAAAAATGGGGTCCGATATTTGTGAGATAACTTATTGCCGCGGGCCAAATGGCAAATTGCTTTATGTTTCTGTAAATAAGTAATTAGCGTTGTGCATTTTCGCTTCTTATATATTGTCAGCTTTTGCCTTTCTCTATGATTGATTTAATATCTGAAACTTTCGGTTCATCCGGGATAATCTTATCGTCAACAATGCCCTTAACTACCAGAAAAGCTGTGTCTTGTGTATGCTTGCCACTGAAAATACCCTTTTCAGCAAGCATTAGAGCGTTCATCTTTGACTTAAGGTTAAAACCTTCTCTGGCAACCAGAATCATATCTGGCGCTTTTTCAAAACAAGGTCCGGAATATATTTGCTCTTTCCTGTATATGTCTCTCACGACCTTCCGGTTATCTATCTTCAGCTCACTTAAGAGTTCTTCGAGTTGGCTCAAAACTTCTTCGCTTTCAGATGGCTCGACGGTTCCGCAGGGATATTTGCCTTTAACGTTCAGATAAATCCTTGCCGGGTCAAGAGCAAAGGCCTTTGTACCGTAACTAATATTGTTCAAACTAATGTCCTGACCATCTTTGAACTGCACAAATCCTTCTTCCCTGAGTAAATAATTGATGTAAACATCGTAATCAAGTTTTTCAAAACCGTGATCGGAAAGCATAATCAATAAGTCATTGTCGGCAAGCCTGTCACTAATTTCACCGATTATTCGGTCAATCTTATTGAAGTGTTCGAGAAAAACATTGTGGTACTTGTGGTCTTTATCTTCATACGCATCGAACAAAAAATGCATCAGCCGGTCTGTGCCGGTAAACACGAGCATAAAGGTTTGCCAGTCCTCGCTTTGCCAGAGGTATCGGTATGCCCGGATTCTTGCTTCAAGTGTCTTGTCCAAATCCGAAAGAAATAGTTCCATCGAACTATGGGCCATTTGAGAATCGACATCCAGACGATAGTCCATCTTTTGAAGCTGGGATACTAAGGATTTTGGATAGACACTTTTCTCAAAATCTATGGAAACAAAACCCGAAATATGAACCCCATTCATTTCACGCACCGGATAAGTGGAGGGCACATTAATAATAATAGATTTTCCCTGCCACTGTTCCCAGAAGGGGCTCACCTTTAAATCACTGAAATTCGGAAACCTCATCTTGTAGGAGCCGTCGTGTAAATCCATAAAACCGAATGTCCCATGACGACCAGGATTTTCGCCTGTAATCATAGATGACCACGCCACCGAAGAAATCTCAGGAATAGAGGACTGCATTTTCCTTAATACACCCTCTGAAATCAACCCTCCGGTGTTGGGCATAACCCCTGTTTCAGCAAAGTTTTTAAGCATACCGAAGGGTACTCCGTCCAGGCCTATTATTATAGTCTTGCCGTCTCCAGCCATAGTCTCAATCCAACACGGTAATTATCCCGCCGGCACATATATTCTCATCATGGACAAAAACAAAGCGTCCCAATTCCTGAATATCGTTGAAATCCCTGATGGCTAAAGGTCTTTTGGTTTGGATAATCACCTCTGCTACTTCGAGATTCTTCAATATCTCAGCGTCCTCCTCGATAACTTCAAGCGTTGAGGAGTTAATCCTTCTATTAATCCTTTCTATTTTGCAGCTTGTCTCCTGGGTAGCGCATCGTATGTTCAATTTTTGAGTCCTGTTAAAGTCCTGTTTGGCCATCCAGAAAATATTAGCCGAAACCTTGTTGGTCAAGGTCGGCTCAACCCCCGGCAAACATACTATATTGCCGCGCTCAAGAAATACCGAATCGGCCGTTGTAATCCCGATGCATTCCCCAGCAACAGCCCTGTCGGTATCCTCCATAAATTTCTCGATGGAATTAATCCTTGTCATTTGCTCGCTCGGCAGTACTTTTATCTCGGCCCCTTTTTCGATAACACCCGCTTCCACTCTGCCCGCATTTATTCTCTTGTCCCCAATCTTGTAAACGTCCTGGATGGGTAATAGTAACGCCTTAGCTTCTGGAGGCTGTTTATTTTGCAAAGTGTCTAAACTTTCAAGAAACGTCATCCCGCTGTACCAGGACATCTTTTTAGACTTGCTTGCAATGTTGTCACCTTTGATTGCTGATATCGGTATATAAACAGACGAAGAAATCTTTATTGATTTTAGCCATTGTTCAACATCTTTTTTGACGCTATTGAAAACATCTTTGGAAAAATCCACCAGGTCCATTTTGTTCAAAACTACAATAACCTGATCCAGCCCGAGCAGCGATAACATATATGAATGTCGCCTGGTCTGTTCTTTTACTCCCTCCTTAACATCGACGATTAAAACAGCCGCTTCAGCTTGTGAAGCGCCCGTAATCATATTCTTGACAAATTCCACATGCCCCGGAGCGTCGATTATCACATAACGTCTTTTATTAGTCTTGAAAAAAACCTGCGTCGTATCGATTGTAATGCCCTGTTTGCGTTCTTCCTGTAGGTGGTCCAGTAGATAAGCGAATTCGGTTTGTTTGCCCTGCTCGGATGAAGCCTTCCGCACCTCCTCAATCTTGTCGGGCTCAAGTGAGTCCGTATCATAAAGCAGCCTGCCTATCAGCGTTGATTTGCCGTGGTCCACATGACCTACAATAACAAAGCTAAGTACGTCCATTTTAATCCTCGCAGCTATACTCTCATTCTTTTAATTTCTTCCTGTAAAACCAAGGGAATTGACTCTGTCGCGACAACTGTAGGAAAACTCCAGTTCTCTGCCTTTATTATCGAACGCAGCGGTGCTCCTTTTTTACAGTCCTTCATCCTACATATACCCCAGCGACCGTAGCTTCTGCATCATATAATCATCTTCCTTGTCCTGCGCCCGGCCGCTGCGTTCGGAAATTTTAGATGTCTTTAGCTCCTCGACGACCTTGTCTATCGTGTCGGCTTCCGAATCGACCGGCATACAACATGTTTCGCACCCGATACTGCGATATCGCTTGCCATTCTTGGCAAAGTAAAGATCAACGACGGGAATATTCTCTTTTTTGACATATTCCCAAACGTCGATTTCTCGCCAGCCCAGTAAGGGATGCACACGAAGGTGCTCTTCCTCAGCTGCCTTGGTCTTATACTGGTCCCACAATTCCGGCGGCTGATTCTTATAATCCCACTCGAAGTCCTCGTCACGTGGGCTGAAGACCCTTTCTTTGGCACGTATGCCGTGCTCATCTCGTCTGATTCCAAGATACAGCGCCTTAAATCCGTGTTTGGCAATGGCCTGTTTCAAAGCAACGGTCTTGAGTTCATTGCAGCATTGAAATTTACCTTTATCAGGGCCCACATCACCACTAAGTGCCTTTTTATTTTTGGCAATGATAAGATTCAGAACCCACTCCCTCGTATATTTATCTCTGAAATCATAAATCTCCTTGAATTTGTAGGTAGTATCGATGTGAATAACTGGAAAGGGAATTTGCCCGAAAAAGGCCTTTCTGACAAGCCACAGAAGTGTCGTGGAATCTTTGCCTATTGACCAGAGCATCGCCACATCTCTGAATTGGCTGTAGGCCTCACGGATAATAAATATACTTTGGTTCTCTAATCGGTCCAGGTGATTCAACTCTAAAGCCATTTGTAAACCCTTAAATCCGAATACACGTCTCTATTTCAGCTTTCTTTAAAGGTCGATTATTATGCGCAAAATCCTGTCGACCAGCCGCAACCGTTAAACTCTGTAACGGAGAGGGCGGGATTCGAACCCGCGGTAGAGGTATATGCCCCTACGACGGTTTAGCAAACCGTTACCTTCAGCCACTCGGTCACCTCTCCGGCTTCTTCGTCGCCACAATCACCAAACAGAACCGGATTGTAACAAAAATCCTGTTCGTAAAAACACATTATTTTCTTAACTTTACATCAAATCGGTCGGTTTTGCAAGAATATTATACCTATTTTAGTGCACGTATGCTTCAGCAAACAAATGTACAGACCTTGAAGGAATAATAGCCTCTACGGTTCTACAGCCCTAAATCCGCAAATACCGCCAATGTTTCAAACATTAAAAACTCTGTAAAACTTCAGCCCTGTTCGTTGACAATTGCAGACATTTGCATTAAAATTCCACTTATTAGAAAACTGAACTTGAAAGGAACCTTGTGAAACTCAAAGGTATAATACTTGCCGGCGGTACCGGCTCCCGCCTTATGCCGCTTACGAAAGTAACAAACAAGCATCTCCTCGCCATCGGTAGAAAACCGATGATTTACTATCCCATCGAAAAGCTCATCGATGCCGGCATCACAGAAATACTCGTTGTAACCGGAGTCGAACATATGGGCCACGTCGTCAGTCTACTCGGCTCAGGGGCCGAGTTTGGATGCCGTTTCACCTACAAGGTACAGGACCAGGCCGGCGGTATTTCACAGGCACTGGGACTCGCTGAAAACTTCGCTCATGGCCATCCCGTCGCCGTCATCCTTGGAGATAATATCTTCGAAGCTTCGTTAAAAAAATACGCCGACAACTTCAGGACACAGCAAACCGGAGCCAGGGTTTTACTAAAACAGGTCGCTAATCCGCAGCGGTTCGGAGTTGCCCAAATCGCCGACGACAAAGTCATCGCAATTGAGGAAAAACCTCAAAAACCAAAATCCGATTATATTGTTACCGGCATATATTTTTATGACCCGGAGGTCTTCGATATTATAAAAACACTAAAACCCTCCGGAAGAGGGGAACTCGAAATCACCGACGTCAATAATGCCTATATCGCCAAAGGCCGCCTCGCTTTTGATGTCCTCGACGGCTGGTGGACTGATGCCGGCACCTTTGAATCACTTACGAAAGCAAACGAATTAGTTGTGAAGGAACCCCCCAAATGACTAAAAAAGTCAAAGACTTAAAAACGGTTTTCACTGATGAAGACCTGATTATTCGAAGTTCAGGTAATCTAATTGATAGCGTTGCCGTACGTCGGGCAAAAGTTTTCCCCGACCAGCGGGGAAGGCTCGGTGAGATAATGCGGGCCGACGACCCCTGGTTCGAAAAATTCGGACAGGTGTACTTCACCACCACTTATCCCGGCGTTGTAAAAGCATGGCATTTTCATAAAAAGCAGTTCGACCATTTTTATGTAATCAAGGGAACTGTCAAAATCGCTCTCTGCGACCAGCGACAGGATTCACCGACTTGTGGTACTGTCAACGAACTTTACCTCGGTGAGCATTGTCCGGGACTGCTCAGAATACCGCCCGGTGTCCAGCACGGCTGGATGTGTGTCAGCCCCTCAGAAGCATACATCCTGAACATCGTCTCAGAAATGTACAACTATTCAGAACCCGACGAGTTTCGAACAGACCCACACGAAAATGACATCCCCTATGACTGGAAACGCAAAGATGGCTGAAAACACCATTGCCATCCTGGGCGGAAGGGGTATGCTCGGTACTGATATGGCAATCGCCTGTCAAAGCTTGTCTTTATCGGTCCAGGTTTTTGACTTGCCCGAATTTGACATTACCAACACCGAACACCTCGACGCGGTCGTCCGAAAAGCCGACATAATCATAAACTGTGCCGCCTACACCAACGTCGATAAGGCCGAATGCGAATTTAACCGGGCCTATGAAATCAACGCTCTCGCTGTGGGAAATCTCGGCACAATGGCCAAAAGAGAAAAAAAGTTCGTTTGCCATATTAGCACCGACTTCGTCTTCGACGGTAAATTGGATGCCCCGTATATGGAAACAGATACTCCAAATCCCATCAACGCCTACGGTAAATCAAAACTTGCCGGAGAACAGTTTCTCGAACAGACCGGATGCGATTACTGTATCATCCGCACTCAGTGGACTTACGGCCATGCAGGAAACAATTTCATAAAAAAACTGATTGAACGCGCAAATAAAGACAAAGATATAAAGGTAGTTGATGACCAGGTAGGCTCACCAACCGCCACCGCCGAGCTTGCAAAAACAATATGCTGTCTTCTCCATCAAAGACCCTCCGGCTGCTTTAACTTTGCCGCCTCCGGTTATGTAACTCGTTTTGAAATGGCACAATTCATCTTTGAAAACCTGAAAATCCCGGTCAATTTAATCAGGTGCAAAACTGCCGATTTCCCAAGCCCCGCTAAAAGACCCTTGAACAGCCGCTTCAATTGTGAGAAAATCCAGGCTATCCTTGAACAACCAATCGAAAACTGGCAGATACCCTTAAAACATTTTCTGGAGCAGTTATGAAAAACATTTTGGTTACCGGCGGAGCAGGCTTTATAGCGAGCGAATTCGTACGGATGACTCTCTCCGAGCATCCCGAAACATTTATCGTCAATCTCGACAAGCTCACCTATGCCGGCAATCTCGAAAATCTCGGCGATTTTTTGCAGCATCCAAATCACAAATTCATCAAGGGTGATATTTGTGACGGCCCCCTCGTGGGAAAAATTATCGATGAACATAAAATAGATGCCATCATTAACTTCGCCGCCGAAAGCCACGTCGACCGTTCAATCCTTGAGCCGAAAGTTTTTATTGAAACCAACATTACCGGAACACTCACCCTGCTCGAAGCCGCCCGTGACAGGGATATTCAGCGATTCATCCAAATCTCCACCGATGAAGTTTACGGAGCTCTCGGCCCTGAAGGCAAATTCACCGAGGATACTCTCTTGAGCCCGAATTCGCCATATTCTGCAAGCAAAGCCGCCGCCGACCATCTTGTAAAGGCCTTCGGACACACATGGGGACTAAAATACAATATCACTCGATGTTCCAACAATTACGGCCCGTATCAGTTCCCCGAAAAAATGATTCCACTGATGATTAACAACGCCATGATTGATAAAAAACTGCCCATCTACGGCGACGGCCTCTACGTCAGGGACTGGCTATATGTCTACGACCATTGTAACGCCGTTTGGAAGGTCTTGACCGAAGCGCCACCGGGGGAAATATATAATATCGGCGGCTGTAACGAAAAAACAAACCTTGAAATTGTTGCAATGATTCTGCAGCGCCTGGATAAACCCAACTCCCTCATCGAGCACGTCACCGACCGTCCCGGCCACGACAGAAGATACGCCATTGACGCAGCTAAAATAATCCAACAGCTAAACTGGCATCCCACCGTTAATCTCGAAGAGGGAATAAATAAAACCATTGATTGGTACCTGCAGAACACCGAATGGCTAAACAACGTCGTTTCCGGCGAATATCAAAAATACTACGACAAGATGTACAAAAACCGTTGAACTGCAGGGCACAAAAAGCCCTATTAACCTATCTTGTCAATCTTTATGTTACCCTTATACTACCCTGCCAAAACCAGGCCTGAACGCTAAAATTCTTATTTCAAGGTCAACCTCGACGTTGAACAGCGGCGTTCTCGTTGGTCAACGTCGTCAAACGAACCGCTCGTAGCGGCATCCGTTTCGTTTACTCTTTCTTAAGCGGTGACGTCCATAGATAAATCTCATGTTCTCCGCCGTCCTCTTCGGAAGTAAGCTGAATAACCTCGTCCGGCTTGACTCCTTCTATATCGAAATCGTGCGAGACTATACGCGAACCCGGCTTGAGTCTCTCAAGCTGCGGAATAAGCTCAACATTCAACTCAGGAAGCAGGTACAGGGTGACTACATTGGCCCTGCTCAGGTCAAGCGTAAAAATGTCCTTCTGCTCAATTCTGACTAAGTGCCCGACATTGTTCTGCTCCACATATTCAAGAGATTCGACCACTCGCTGAGGGTCTATATCGTAGCCTATAGCCTTGCACCCATACTTCTTGGCCGCCGTAACTACTATCCGCCCGTCACCACAGCCAAGGTCATAAAGCAAATCTTCCTTTTTGACTTTAGCTAACTCCAGCATTTTATCCACAACATTTTGAGGTGTAGGGACAAAAATAACATCCAGCTCACCGAATTCCTCAATTTGCTCAAGTATCAGTTCCGGTAATAGTTCCATTGGCTGCTCACCGGTTACTTTGATTGGCTGCTCACCTCTTACTTTGAGTTGACTTTCAAGGTTCTTGATAGTTGCTTGTAATTCTTCCATCCATTCTTTAAATTCGAGGGCTTCCTCCCCTTTCTTTTTCAACTGGTACCTAAGTTTCTTGACCGTCTCTTGAGTGTCATTTGCCTCGGCTATTGCTCTGTCTCGTTCTCCGGTAAGTTCACTAACATCTGTCCGTGACTCTCCGTACAATTGCACAATTGTAGCTACCTCTGATTTTGTTTTCTCAAGTTCCCTCGATAACTCGGCAACTTCCGATTCCAGTTCTTCTTTTTCTGTTTTAGTCTGCTCCAAAATAGCGATGACTTTTGCCAACTCTGCTCTTGCCTCCGCGGCCTCCGCAACGGCTCTGTCTCCATCTGAATCTTTGCAGCCGGTCGGCATAATCGTCCAGCAAAAAATAGCCGGTATCAAAATCATAAGTCTCTTTTTTGCCATCGCGTTGTCCCTTAAAATTCCCATCGTCCCATTCTCAGTATCTGCGAGCATGAGCCACATACTTAAACTTCGGCATATTGACCAAAAAATTGACAGAGTTATACCGTATATGCTGTGTAAAACAAGGAAAATATTTGCCTCGAAGCATACCGGTTCATTGTAGACATGCCTTATTCCCCGATAAACATCTCCAGGTCAAACAAATTGATAATAACATCGTTTGGCTCGGAAATATCACACGCTGCGTTCCAGTTGCCGTCCGCCGGCTCGCTCAGCCACGACAGCGCAAAAATGGCATAATCGTGCAGGTCAACATCAAAATCTATATCGATATCGCCTGAAAGTTTACTGATATTGACCGCCACAACCCCTGTATCGGCTGTCTCGAAGTATAAAACTCCATTCGCGCTGCTTCTGACTCCAATAGTACCCGAACTTGTTGTAACGACATAAGAAGTATCAGGCTTAACGTCGGCGACAAGATGTTTTGTTGAAACAGATGTGCTAAAGGAATAAGAAATCGTGTTATCGTAAACCTTCCCTTCGGTACCGAACAAAACCAGTCTGTCTGCAAAATTGACTCCTGTCATACCGGCTGCACTGACCGTCTGCGTCGACGGCATACTGCCGCCCAGGTCCGTCGGATAAAGAACATGTAAAAACAGTTCATCGGTATTGCTTGTTACCGGTGTTACCTCGATTCTGTATTTTGAATTTTCGCTGTAAGAGTTAATATTTACCGCTTCCGGCAAAATCGTCTTGCTGAACAATTTCCCGTTGCCTTCCGTTATCGTAATCAAATCAGTGCTTATCGTGGGTGAATACACCGAATGTATGAGCCACTTTTTCGCATACGAAGCCGAAGTCGCGCCGACCCTGTCGAACACCACAAAATAGTCCGGCCGCAAAAACACAAAATATCGAAGGCATTCTGTTACCTTGCTGCTTTCATAAGCGTTTTTAGCATCACCCACCGCGTATGTATAATCAACTGTATGTTCATATTCGGTTATGTCGCCCGTGTCTCTTTCCGTCCCCTCGATTATCTCATAATACTGCATTCTGGGCGGCCTTATCTGGTCTCCGTCAATCAGCATACAGTTGTGATAGATTGTCTCATCGTAGCCGTAATGTGCGCTCTCAACCGCCAGTCTACCCTTTCGATGGATTAGAAATTCGTTTTGCTCCTGGTGCTGGTGACTTGCGAACATATTCCCTGATTTGAAAAGTGCAAAGGTAGAGTCGCTGTCGAAACCGGTTCGCATAAGAACGTGACCTATACCCCTGAAGTGCTTGGCCAATTCAACCGTTGACAAATTAACCGCCGGCACACTCGAATCATACCACAGCAGGTAAGGAAAGTTATGAAATCCGTATCCGCTCGGAAATACATCTTCAACTATGTATTGAGCGAAACCACCCCCGTATCTTGCCCCCGTCAATGTTGCCATCAAACCTATCGCCGAACCATAATTGTTATTGCTCGACGTTTGCATGCTAATATTAGCAATTTCAACATAGTTACTGTCATACGGTGTGATACTGTGCAGTATCCACTCCGAATTGTGTTGCAGATAAGTAGAGCTGCTGAACAAATCTTCCCCCGTCGCTATTTTCCACACCTCAATCATCTCGGCAAACATCGGTACCGTCATACCGTTGTAACCAAGTCCCTCAGACCAGCCGCCGTCCTTCGCAACCTGGTTGGTCGCTGGAAGCATATGGTCTTGTATCCAGCTTTCGCTGTCATCCAAATATCCGATTGCCGATGAATCGTCTATACCATCGTTATAAAGGGCTACTCCGCCAAAAACCAGCCTGCCCTGGTGCCAGTAGAATTGGTTGTCATAATCAGAGCACTGGTCGCTCCACGTTCCATACCGGCAATATGTATATATCTTGTCACCCGTCGTAACGATATAATTGCCGTACTTTATTCTTTCCGGCTCGCTCAAAACATCATAAAGCCAGTCGTACGTAATGCTCATCGATTTAACTATCAGCGGCCATATCCAGTGCCTGTCTATTTCAGCCTCGTGGGCCTCCCAGTCGCCGTTTGCAAAATACTCCAAATATAATCTTGCTTTATCCAGATAAGCAGTTTCCTGATCCACAACATAAATCATCGCGTTCATCTGCATAACTAAGGGATTGTTCCAATTTTGCCAACCGTTGTCTGAAGGTAGTCTCCCGCTCGTATCTGCCTTTGAACTGTCAAAGATGCTTCTCAGATTTGTATCGTTATTTATCCTGTCCCGAAATGCCTGCCTGTCCGTAATAAATATCCTCGGATGAATCGGGTGTATCGTATAGCCGTTTGCACTCACTCCCGCACAAACTACTACCGCCAGAACTGCTGTAAAAATAACTACCCTTTTCACTTAACCATCCTCCTTCTTAAAAGTCACCTGTTTAACCAACATTCTATCATAAAAACTCCTCCTCTTCAAGCAAAATCCTCCGCTATCACCTGCTGTCACACTCCCTCACAAACCACCATTATCAACGCTGTATCAGTGCTAATAAGACTCGCAATAAAATTATTATGGCGATTTTAGCTCATTCAGTTATAATCTTGCCCAAAAATAATCCTATAAACTCTAAAGGCTATAGAGCAAAAAAACTGTAAATTAATCTAAAATGTAGGGAGACATTATTATGGCAGAACAATCTCCGGCCGCCGAACAAAAAAAGAATATCCCATGGTGGAAATCTTTCGGCCCCGCACTCATCACCGCCTGCGTCGTACTCGGCCCCGGCAGCCTCCTCGTCAGTTCCAACATCGGCGCTAATTACAGATACGAACTCACCTGGCTCTTCGTCCTCACCGGCATCCTCATGGGAACTTACGTAATCATGTCGATGCGCATCGGCACCATTGGCGGCGCAACCCCATGCACCCTCATCGCTCGCCATATCGGCCGCCCCTTTGCCGTCATTATTGCCCTAAACCTCTGCCTCATAACAGCCGCCTTCCAGTTCGGAAATAACCTCGCCTTCGCAACAGCCGCTAATTCTCTCGGCATCGCACGCCTCTTCGGCAACCCCGAACAAATGACCGAACAGACAAAAACCCTTATCAGTTGCGGCGTTCTCCTCGTAATCAACGCTCTAATCCTCGTCTTCATTTTCACCACCACTAAGGTCTATCACGCCGTTGAAAAGCTGATGAAATTTATGGTCGGAATTATGGTCTTCTGCTTTGTCGCAAACCTCATAGTCGCCCGCCCCGACATACTCGGAATAATAAAAGGCCTTGTACCCTCCATGCCCGAAGGCCTGACTTTCAGCTTCCCCAAAAAAATCGCCGGCGCCATCCAGGACCCGATGATTCTCGTCGCCTCGCTCTTGGGCACAACCTTCTCATTGGGCGGTGCTTTCTTTCAGGGAAATCTCGTCCGCGAAAAAGGCTGGACTATTGATGACTGCAAGCGCGGAGCCGCTGACGCCGTCTTTGGCATCGGCGTCCTCACCGCTATCAGTATGATAATAATGATAACCACAGCCACCGTCATCTATCGTGAGCCCGCAACCGATATCGGCGTACTCGCAAAGTCATTAAAACCCCTGCTCGGTACCACCTCATATATCATTTTTTGCATCGGCCTGCTCGCTGTTTCGATGAACCCTTTCCTCATAAATGTAATGATTGGCGGTTCAATCTTAGCTGACGGCCTCGGAAAACCACCAAAACTAAGTGACCCCTGGCCCCGGCGCTTCACCGCCCTGCTTTTGATTATTGGCATGATTATAGCAATGCTCGCCTTAAAGTCGGGCAGGCCACCGATAAATCTCATCATTTTCGGCCAGGCACTCACCGTACTCGGCAACCCCCTTATGGCCGCCACGATACTCTGGATGGCTAACAAAAAAGCTATTATGGGCGACCGCAGAAACAAAATTATCTTGAATGTTCTCGGCGGCATCGGCTTCATCGTCGTCATCTTCATGGCCGCAAGGGTACTATACCGAATTGTTCTTCAACTGACATAAATAGGATTACTCTTAGCCGTTGAACTTAGCGACTATATATTTATCTTGATGTAAAAACTGGCGATGTATAAAGCCACGCTTATTATAAGCCCTGCTTTCCCCAACCAGCTAATCTTCTCAGTTATGGGGCTTTTCACTATAATCATCACCGACACCGCGAATACAACTCCGTAAAGAAGCCACGTTATATTACCATGTAATTTCCATAACGAACCCAGCCCGCTGCGGTCTATAGTAAGCACATTATCTGCCAGCATCGTCGCAGTCCGCACACCCAGTGGGTCCATAAAGTTCAGCTTATACATCGGCAGGTTCCAGATTATAGCTCGCAAAGCATGCAGAACATGAGCTGCAGCAGTCGTCGGAATAATAAGCACCATAAAAGCATTGAGCATTTCCCTACGCAGGATTTCGCATGAAGTCGTCTTCATGCCACCTTCCTAAGGAATAATCTTGC
>CAZIKS010000039.1:4341-21720 GCA_964539795.1 uncultured Pirellulales bacterium | reverse complement strand
CGGATGAAATAGCCCAGGTCGAGTCGGCGGGTGTGAAAATGATCCATCTTGATGTTATGGACGGCCACTTTGTGCCGAATATTACAATCGGGCCGCCGGTGATTGCCAAACTTCGAAAGTACAGCAAGCTGGTTTTCGACAGTCATCTGATGATAAGCGAGCCGGCTAAATACGCCGAGCGTTTTGTCGATGCCGGTGCGGACCATATAACTTTTCATATCGAAGTAGTCGATGAACCGGAGAAGCTTATTGATGAGCTGCACAAAATGGGAGTCAGCGCCGGCGTTTGTCTAAATCCCGAGACACCTGTAGAGGCGGTAGAGGCGGTTGGGCCGCTTTGCGATATGGTCCTGGTGATGACCGTTCATCCGGGTTTTGGGGGGCAGGAATTTATACCGGAAGCGGCGAAAAAAATTACCCGAATCAGAGAAATTGTAGGCCCTGAGACCAGGGTCGAGGTCGATGGTGGTATAGGGCCTGAAACAGCCGGCATTGTAGTATCCTACGGGGCCGATACACTGGTAGCGGGCAATGCGATATTTTCAAAAACCGACCGAAAAGCAGCTATAAAGTCCATTGCCAAGGCCGCCGGGTAAGTTTTATAGCCAAACCATTAAAATTCTGGTAAAATTCCGCATATCTTTATTTCTGAGAGTTTTATAGTTATGTCCAAAGAAGCTAAATCCAAGTGGAACGGTTTCTCACTGAAACCCCGTAAAGAGATGCCGGAAGGTCTCTGGACCCGGTGTCCTGGCTGTGAGCATATGCTGTATAAAAGCAATGTTGAGGAGAATCTCAATGTCTGTCCGGAGTGTAAATATCATTTTCGCATTGATGCGGCCACGCGAATTAAATACCTGGTCGATGAAGATTCGTTTCAGCAGATTTTGAGCGACCTGACAAGTAATGACCCGCTGGATTTTAAGTACAGAGATACGAACTATAAGCAGCGTCTAAAGGCCGACGAGAAAAAAAGCGGCGGCAAAGAGGCGATTCGAATCGGCAAGGCCTTTATCAAGGGCAGAGGCGTAGTGCTTGCGGTAATGGAGCCGAATTTCCTGATGGGGTCAATGGGGGCGGTTGTAGGGGAGAAATTCTGCGCTGCTGTGGATAAGGCTATTGAGGAGAAGCTGCCTTTGGTGGCGGTGTGCTGTTCGGGGGGGGCAAGGATGCACGAGGGGGTTGTATCTTTAGGGCAGATGGCCAAGACCAGCGCCGTGCTGGCGAAACTTGATGAGGCAAAAGGGCTTTTTATTTCGATTCTGACAGACCCGACCACCGGCGGAGTAACTGCGAGCTTTGCTATGCTCGGGGATGTTACAATAGCCGAACCGGGTGCTCTGATTGGATTTGCAGGCCCGCGAACAATCGCTGAGACGATTAAGGTGGAGCTGCCGGAAGGGTTCCAGACGGCTGAGTTTATGCTTGAGCACGGATTTGTGGATATGATAGTGCAGCGCAAAGACCTTCGAAGCGAGGTTGCCCGGATAATAGATTACTGCCAAAAGTAGTTCGTATCTTAGAATTTATAATGCGGAACCGGAGTATTTAATGGGGTATTTTCGAGATAATATTGAAAAGTTGAAAGGTTATGAGCCGGGCTTTCAGCCGAAAGGCGGCGAGGTGCTGAAATTAAACACCAATGAAAATCCCTATCCGCCATCGCTGAAAGTATTAGAGGCACTGGCGGAAATTAAACCTGAGCAGTTTCGGCGATACCCTGACCCTGTCGGTGATGAATTCCGCAAGGCTGCGGCGGAGGTCAACGGTGTTTCACCGGATTGTGTTATCTGCTGTAACGGCGGAGACGATTTGCTGACAATGGCTTTTAGGTCATTTTGCGATGAGAAGCGGGCGGCGGCTTACCCTGTTCCAACGTACTCACTGTATCCGATACTGGCCAAACTGCAAAACTGTGAGGCAATTGAGGTTCCGTTCGACGGCGAGTTTAACCTGCCGACCGGATTGATAAACACCGATACGGCCCTGACGATTGTATGCAATCCCAATGCGCCGAGCGGCAGCTTTATAAGCGCCGGTGAATTAGCTTCGCTGGCGGATGAGGTAAAGGGGATATTATTGATTGACGAGGCGTATGTGGATTTTGCAGAGGAGAATTGCACGGGGCTGGTTAAAGATTTCGATAATGTGATAATCCTTCGGTCGATGAGCAAAGGATATTCGCTGGCGGGGATGCGATTCGGATATGGTCTTGCCTGCCCGGATTTGATAGCAGGGCTGATGAAAGTAAAAGATTCCTACAATGTCGATGCCGTTGCTATTGCGGCGGCTACGGCGGCGATAAAAGACCGGGATTACTTCAGAGAAAATGTCGAGAAAGTAAAAAAAGACCGCGAAATACTGACCGCACAACTGCGGGCCCTGAAATTCGAGGCGCCGAGAAGCTATGCAAACTTTGTTCTTGCGGAAAGAAAAGGGTGCAAAGCAAGCGAGATTTATGATAAATTAGTGCAGCGCAATATCTACGTTAGATACTTTGCTTTGGCCGGTCTGGAAAATAAACTGAGGATAACCGTCGGCACGAGCGAACAGAACGACGAACTTATTTTAGCACTGAAAGAAATTTTATTAGAATAAGGATATTCTTATGGAAGACAGGACCGCTAAAATTCACAGGCAGACAAAAGAAACCGACATCACGGTCGAGCTAAATCTGGATGGCGCCGGCAAATATGAAATCGATACGGGCATAGGATTTTTGGACCATATGCTCACACATCTGAGCAAGCATAGCAAAGTCGATTTGGTGGTAAAGGCCAAAGGCGATTTAGATGTCGATGCACACCACACGGTCGAAGATATAGGAATCGGTCTGGGTGAATGTCTGGGCAAGGCGCTCGGCGATAAGAAGGGAATCGCCCGGTACGGACACAGTTCGGTTCCGATGGAAGATGGCCTGGCGAATGTGGCGATAGATTTGTCCGGCCGGCCAAGCTGTGTGTATAAAGTTGACTACCGGACGGAGAAAATCGGGGATTTTGATGTTGAGTGCGTGGAAGAAATGCTCAAGAGTTTTTCAAATACGGGCAAATTCAACCTGCATATAAACGCTCCTTACGGTACAAACAGCCATCACATAGCAGAAGCTATTTTCAAGGGACTTGGGCAGGCGCTGGCCATAGCGGTTAAAATCACGGGGACGGACGTGCCCAGTACGAAGGGAACATTGTGATTGAGGAACACGACCACGAATACCGCATGGGTATAGGCACCGATATACACAGGGTGGTCGAGGGCAGAAAACTGATGCTCGGCGGGGTCTATGTGCCGTACCCGGCTGGTCTGGCCGGTCACAGCGACGGTGATGTCGCCCTGCATGCGGTTATTGACGCCCTGTTGGGGGCGGCCTGTATGACAGATATAGGAACCCTGTTTCCTGATACCAACCCGCAGTTCAAAAACATCGACAGTAAAGGACTTCTGCTCAACGTCAAGGAACGGCTGGAAGAAAAACGCTGGGTAATAGTTAATGTCGATTTGATAATACACGCTGAAGAACCGAAACTTATGCCGGTCAAAGGACAGATGAAAAGATGTATTGCAAGTCTTTTAGGGATTGATTTTAATGCGGTGAACGTAAAGGCGAAAACAAACGAAGGATTCGGAGATATAGGCGCAGGTGACGCAATAGCAGCAACGGCAACGGCACTTTTAAAAAGAAAATACAAAAGAACGCTGTAAATGATTATTGTTGTAAAATAAAGGTGTTTAGATGGGATTGAAGCTTTACAACAGCCTGACGAGAAGTAAGGAAGAATTCAAGCCGCTAAAAAAAGGGAGTGTGGGAATATATGTCTGCGGGCCGACCGTATATGGCCATGCACATTTGGGACATGCTAAAAGCTATGTGAGCTTCGATATCCTGGTCAGGTATCTTCGGTACCTGGGCTACAGTGTAACATACGTACAGAATATAACCGATGTCGGCCATCTTACCGATGATGCCGATGAGGGAGAGGATAAACTTGCGGTAGCGGCGAAAAAAGAAAAAAAGCATCCGATGGCGCTGGCCGAATTCTATACTCACAGCTACTTCGAGGATATGGACAAACTAAACTGCGTTCGGCCCGACATAAGCCCAAGGGCCAGCGGCCATATAATCGAACAGATAGAGCTGGTAAAGACACTTCTTGAAAAAGGCTATGCATATGAAGCCAATGGCTCGGTCTATTTCGACGTATCTAAATTCGAGAATTACGGCAAGCTCTCCGGGCGAAACATCGAAGATATGATAGCCGGTGCGCGGGTGGAAGTTTCACCGGACAAAAGGGCACCAGTGGATTTTGCTCTCTGGAAGAAGGCCGAACCTAATCATATTATGAAGTGGCCGAGTCCGTGGGGGATGGGTTTTCCCGGTTGGCATCTGGAATGCTCAGTAATGAGTATGAAATATCTGGGCAAGACGATTGATGTCCACGGCGGAGGTATAGAAAACCAGTTTCCCCATCACGAGTGCGAGATAGCGCAGGCCGAAGCTGCCAACGGGGTGCAGTTCGTTCGGTACTGGCTGCACAATAATATGGTTACCGTTGACGGTCAAAAGATGGGCAAAAGTCTGAATAACTTTATAACGCTGAAACAGGCTTTTTCGGGTGCACACGAGAGGTTGACCAAGCATTATGAACCGCTGGCGATAAGGCAATTGATATTAAACAGCCACTACAGAAGTCCGCTGGATTTTTCGGATGCGGCGCTGTTTGCGGCACAAAGCGGCTATGAAAAGATAACCGACACGGTCAAAGCGTTGCGGAAGCAACTGGCAACTGCCGGCGAAGGTGAAGCTGACAGGAAAGTGATAAAACAACTGAAGCAGTTAAGAGAAAAATTTGAAGCGGCAATGAACGACGATTTGAATACCTCGATTGCACTGTCGGTTGTGTTTGAACTTGTCCGGTTTGCAAACAAACTGCTTGAAGAAGCAAGTGTGACCGCAGGGGCGCTTAACGCGGTCGATGTTTTGTTCGACCGGCTTGGCGGAGATTGCCTCGGTATTGTAAAAGACGAATATCCGCAAACCGGCGGGGCAGATGAAGAGACTATCGAGAAATTAGTTGCAATCTTAATCGAGCAGCGAAACCAGGCCCGCAGGCAAAAAGATTTCGTGACAGCCGATGCTGTTCGTGACAAATTAGACAAAGTCGGGATTGTGCTGGAAGACAAACCAGATGCGACTGAGTGGAGGAGAAAATGAGGATACTCGGAGTGGACCCGGGTCTGAGGGTGTGTGGATATGCCTGCCTGCACACCAGTGCAATAGAATATGAGCTTGTTGAAGCAGGCGTTTTCAGGACGGAAGGCCACAAGTCAATAGAATTAAGGCTAAACCAAATCGCCGAAGACATTAAATCACTATTAGATAAATTTGCCCCCGATATCGTAGCGGTGGAGAAATTATATTCGCACTACAGGCATCCGAAGACCGCCATATTGATGGGCCAGGCCAGAGGTGTTATACTACAAAAGTGCGCCGAAGCAGGCGTGCAGGTCAGAAGCTTCGGCGCTACGCGCATAAAAAAATCGATTACCGGTAACGGTAAGGCGTCAAAGGGACAGGTGCAAAGGACAATTAAAACGATTTTGGCTTTGCCCGAAGTGCCGAAGCCCAGCGACGTGGCTGATGCCATAGCGACCGCGCTGTGCTGTGCAAACTCGAATACTTGCAGCGACGAATAGAAAAAGCGAATTATGATAGCCAGTATTGATGGAAAACTCGTTAAGCTCGATGCCGAAAGCGCATTAGTGCAGGTCGGGCCGGTGGGCTATGAAGTTATGCTGCCGAGTTATTGTGTAAGTGCACTGTCGGACAAAATCGGCTCGGATATCACTCTCTGCACAACCGAATACTATGAGGGCACACCGGGCGGAGGCAATTTGATACCGAGGATGGTTGGCTTTTTGACTACCGGCGAGCGGGATTTCTTCACCAGGTTCACCAGCGTCAAAGGAATAGGTATAAAAAAGGGACTGCGGTCATTGAGCATTCCTATCGTTACGATAGCGTCGGCGATTGAAAACGGCGATGATAAGGTGCTGATGTCACTTCCAGGAGTTGGAAAGAGAATGGCACAGCTGATTATCGCCGAACTGAAGGGAAAATTGCAGAGCTTTGCGATTGGAGCAGAGCCCGCCGGTGCGGCCCGTGCAGGCTTCAAGCCGTATCAGGCGGAAACATTAGAGATTCTTATTGCCTGGGGCGAAAGAAGAAACGAGGCGATGGAACTTATCGAGCTGGCCTCTAAAAAACACCCGGATGTAAAAACTGCCGAAGAGCTTGTACCACTTGTGTACAGGTTAAAGCAGGGAATTGAAGTTTAACAGGTTCAAGACTGACACATTATGGCGATAGACAGGGTTATAAACGGGCAGGCATTAAACGAACAGGATGAAGACTTTAACATCTCGCTTCGGCCAAAGTGTCTGGACGAATGTGTGGGGCAGTCCAATATCAAGGAAAAGCTCTCAATTGCGATAACGGCCGCCAAGCAGAGAGGTGAGCCTTTGGAGCATATTCTTCTCTATGGGCCGCCGGGCCTGGGCAAGACGACTTTGGCGAATGTCGTGGCCAACGAAATGCAGGCGAGGATTCGAAGTTCATCGGGGCCGGCTATGGTAAAGGCCGGTGATGTTATGGGTCTGTTGAGCAATATTAACACCGGCGATGTGCTTTTTATCGATGAGATTCACCGGCTCAGTACGACGGTCGAGGAGTTTATTTATCCGGCGATGGAGGAGTTCAGAGTCGATTTTACGGTTGACAGCGGTCTGCACGCAAAGACGATTAACTTTCCGCTGAAACGCTTTACCCTGGTAGGAGCAACAACAAGAGCGGGACTACTCAGCGCTCCGCTTCGCGGCCGGTTCGGGATGCTGTATCATCTGGAATTTTACAGTGCAGAGGAATTAACAGCAATTTTGAAAAGGTCTGCAAAGCTGCTTAGCCTGAAATGTGAGGATGGAACTCTCGAATTGATTGCCGGACGCTCTCGAGGCACGCCACGAGTGGCGAACCGTTTATTGAAACGGGTGCGAGACTACGCACAGGTAAAAGGCGAGGGGTTTCTCAGCGAAAAAATAGTCGAAAACGCACTCAAAATGGAGCAGATTGACACGCTGGGACTCGATGAGCCGGACAGGGCTTTTTTGCGTGCGCTGGTTAATACCTATGACGGAGGGCCGGCCGGTATCGATGCTATTGCCGCTACTCTCGGCGAAGAGAGAGACACGTTGGAAGATGTGGTTGAGCCGTATCTTCTGCAGATTGGTTTTGTGCGGCGAACGAAGCGCGGCAGGGAAATCACCAGACAGGCCTGTAAGCATTTGGGGCTGAAGTACCATAAGAAAAAGGAGGCCAACGGCCAGCCGGAACTTTTTGAACCTCAAGAGCAATAAAACTTTTTAAGCAATTTCTATTATCCCGCAGGACAACGTGGTGGATTTTGAACCTGACTATCGACATATTATAATAGCGGCAAATAATAAACGTCCATCTCGCTTGCCTGTTTACGAGCACTATATCAGCCCGCTGATAATGGAGAAAGCTCTTGGCAAGTCCTTTGCGGATTTGGAACCTGGCGACGGTTCCGACCTGAGAGAATTCTTCATTAATTTCTGCCGATTCTTCAAAAAAATGACTTACGACACTGTCTCTTATGAATTCTGCATAACCGAAATTTTGCCCGACCACGGCGCCATAATGGGCGGCAGGCCCGGCCCGATTCAAAATCAACGTGATTTCGAATCTTATCCCTGGGACGAACTGCCTCAAATATATTGGCAAAAAGCTGAGAAAAAATTTGATGTGCTGTGTGAATGTCTCCCTGCCGGTATGAAGGCAATCGGCGGGATAGGTAACGGCGTTTTAGAGATTAGTGAAGACCTCGTAGGTTTCGAATACCTCAGCTATATGCAGGCGGATAACTCTGAGTTATTTGCCCGGCTCTACCGAAGTATTGGGGACCTTATGGTAACTATCTGGACTCGTTTTTTGCAGCGCTATGCAGAGCATTTCTGTGTATGCCGGGTCGGTGATGACCTTGGCCACAAAACTGCAACACTGCTGGCTCCGGATACTATAGTTACTCATATTGTCCCGCAATACCGCCGGGTTATTTCACTCATTCATAAAGCAAAAAGGCCGTTTTTATGGCATTCATGCGGCAATATTTTTGAAGTTATGGAACCGGTCATACAGGCCGGCATCGACTGCAAACACTCTAACGAAGATGTCATCGCACCTTTTGAAGAATGGATTAACCGCTATGGCAGCCGAATCGGATTATTCGGCGGTATTGATGTCGATGTTTTGTGCACGAATACGCCGGATGAAATTTACGAAAAAGTACTTGATAAAGGCAGGCTATACCGAAACACCGCCAATGGATACACATTAGGTTCGGGCAACTCCATCCCTGACTATGTCCCTTTAGAAGGGTATCTGGCAATGCTGCGGGCGGCACAACAGATAAGGGTAAACGAAGAGAAATCAGAAATTCACCTTTAAAAGTGCGGTCGAGTTCAGCCTGTCTGGGTTTAATTTTTCAGAATGTATTTCGACATTTTAGGCGGGCGATGCAGAATCTCGGTGAAGTGATTAATTAAAAGCCTCTCAACTTCGTTCAGTGTTTTTTCATCTGCATCAGGAAGCAGTTTCAAATTACTTAAGGTTTCAGCCGCGGCGCCGCTTAAACTAATCCTGTCGGGGAAACTCGCCTCGCAGTCTCTGCAGATAAGGCCATTGACCGAATGACTGAAGTAAGTCTGCTGCCAATTGGAGTGAAAATTGTTTTTGCAATTCACACAACAACTTAAAACCGGCCGTAAGCCGACTTCATTGAGTATCGTTAGTTGGAATAATATCAGCAGTATTAGACTATCTCGTGAAGCATAATGCGTATCTTGTATGTCGTTGGCGTTCTTCAGAAACTGAAGAAAGGCATCGAAAAGTTGTGGATGGGGGTCATATTCGTCTGTCAGGTTGTTTACAAGTTCGGCAGCCAGCGAAACGCAGTGCAAAGTAAAAAGATTACTGCTCAGAGAAGTAAGTGCCGGCTGTTGCTGGAATTCGGTGAGGATGGCAAGCTTTTCTCTCGATGAATCAGAGAAAACAATTTTGCCGTAAGAGAAAACTTCTAAAGGGCCGTCGAAGGCTGATTTAGGCCGTTTTGAGCCTTTGGCGATGGCGCTGATTTTTCCGTTTGCCTTAGTGAAAAAAGTTATAATCTGGGAGGTTTCGGAATAATCGACAGCGCGTATGCAAATGGCTGTGTCTTTGGTCAGCATAATTAGTGACTCATATCTCCTATCAGGCTCCGCTTTTGACCAGTTGTATTCTTATGCGTTTTATTTTTCTGGCTTCGGCTGCGACAATCGCAAATTTCATGTTTTCGTAATCGAAGGTCTCGCCGGTTTTTGGAATATAGCCTAAATACGAAAAGACAAAACCTCCTATCGTATCGTAATCCTCGTCTTCGGGCAGATTTAATTCAAACTGGTCGTTCAAGTCATCGACGTATGTTCTGGCATCGAGTTCGAATGTGTTTTCATTGATTTTTCTTATGGGTTCCGGCTCTGATTTTTCATATTCGTCGGTTATCTCGCCGACAAGCTCTTCAAGGATGTCCTCTAAAGTAACAATCCCGGCTGTTCCTCCGTACTCGTCAAGGACTACGGCTATGTGAAGTTTCTGGTTTTGAAACTCATGGAGCAAAGCCCGCAGAGTCTTGGTTTCGGGGACAAAGTAGGCATCTCTCTTCTTGTCGCGCAGATTGAAATCCGCCGGGTCCTTCCCAATTTCTGTCAGCAGGTCCTTAGCGTAGATAAAGCCGATTATCCGGTCGATTTTTTCCTCATAAACGGGTACACGGGTGTGACCGGCGTTATTTATAGTTTCCAAAATGGTCTGTAAGTCCGAATTGACTTCGACGCCGACGATATCCGTGCGGGGAGTCATAATTTCATCGACGGTGGTGTCGCTCAATTCCAATACGTTTTCAATCATCTCCTGCTCTTCTTCATCAACGACGCCTTCCATTTTGCGCTGCTCAAGCCCGTTCAGGAATTCCTCCTGCTTCTCCTCCCGCTGCTCCTGCGGAGTTGTTTCAACTACTCCGGCCAGACGTCTGACAAGGGCATCGGTAAATTTTAACACGTAAAGTACGGGTACGAGTATAATAGCCGAAAGCATCAGCAGTTTATATGTTCGGCTGAGGATTTTTTCACCACCGTACTTGGCCCATGCGTGAGGGATTGCAAGACTAAAAATTAAAAATATCAGAATCGCAATGACGGCTGAAATAAAATAATTGCCGAGCTGTGAGTCTGTAATGCGTGCGTCGCTGAAGACAGCCAACAACGAAATCAATATACCCATATTGAAGATGAGCCGGTATAAAGAGCAGCTCCACGTCAGTTTCTCAGCGCTTTCTAAGAGACTATCCAGGTGTTTTTCTTTATTTCTTGCTTTTAATGCCTCTTGCAGCTTAACGCGCGAAAATATCCGTAATGCTGCGGCACCCGTCGAGAAAAACAATGTGCCGCCAGTCAGAAAAAAAATCAGACACACCATCCAGCCAATAGAACCCAACCTTATATCCTTTCAATTACGGCCTATGAATTATACACGAAACCATAGCCGAGTTGTTGTAAAATTTCGTCCTCCGTATCGTGCATTTCTTTTGCCCGGCTGTTTGTGGAATCATCGAAACCAAGGTTGTGCAGCAAACCATGAGTTACATAAAGGGCCAGTTCGGCTTCGGCCGAATGACCACGCAGGGCCGCTTCTTTGACAGCCTTTTCAGCGTTTACAATTAGTTCGAACGCCCTTTTGTTTGCTTCCTCGGACAAGTCAAAACTTAAACAATCGGTAGAAACATTACGATTTAGGAACTGTTTGTTTGCTCTGCGGATTTCAGACTCATCTACTATTGCGATACCAATCTTGTATTGTGTGCCTTCACTGCACTTGAGGCCGTCTCTGTGTATATCGGATTGTCCAAAACGGCTGCAGATGACCCTGACTAATCTTTTAAGTTTGGAAAGATTAACATCTATATCCACGAAATCTTTGCTTATTTGAACGACTACCCTTGTCATTTGTTGTTTTCTGTTAACTGTTGGTCTGAGATTTCGAATTCTGCTTGTTTTTTTCATCTTCGGTAGTGGATGCTTCCTCCGGAACATCTGGTGGTTTCGGATATGCAAGTCGTCCGTGATAGTGGGCCGCAAGTGTTTTTGAGAAACTAGCCTCTATCTGGTTTAATTCACGCAGAGAAAGGTTGCATTCGTCGAATTGGCCGTCTTGCAGACGCTTCATAGCCATATTGTGAACGACACCCTCTATCTTCGTTGCAGTTACTTCCGGCAGCGACCGGACAGCGCCTTCGACAGTATCCGCCAACATTACAATGGCCGCTTCTTTAGTTCTCGGTTTCGGCCCGGAGTATCTAAATTCACTTTCAGAAGGCGGTGCTTGCTTTTCATCCTGCTTCTTTTTGGCTTCATGGTAAAAATACTCGACTAACGTCGTGCCGTGATGTGTCTCGACAAACTGCCGAAGCACCGAAGGCAGGCCGTATTCTTTGGCCATCTCTATACCGTCTTTGACATGGCCTACGATAATCAACTGACTCATCGCAGGCGAAAGCTCTTTATGCCGGCTGGTCGTACCCATCTCATTTTCCACAAAATAGGATGGCTTGTTTATTTTTCCGATATCGTGGTAGTAAGCACCTACTCTGCAGAGAAGACCGTTGCGGCCGATTGTCTCGGCGGCGGCTTCGGCAATAGAGCCTATCAGCAAACTGTGGCTGAATGTGCCGGGGGCCTCCATAGCAAGTTTTTTCAGTAACGGCTGATTCGCATCGCTGTAATCCAGCAGCGTCATACTGGTTACTATACGGAAATTTTTCTCGATAAAGGGAAGCAGGCTTTGCATTAGCGCCCCAACCGAGATTGTGGCAAGTGCGTGCCAGCCTGCATTTTTAACGATTTCGGCTGTCCCGGCATTTTTCATCCAAAAACCCAAAGCCAATGAAGTTATGAACACTACTACCATTGCCAGAACACTTACCTCAAGCAGTTTCATTCTTGTTCGAATTTCTTTCAACGAAAGACAGCATGTAACAGCTCCTGCCGCCGTTGTCAAAAACAGGCTGATATTTGCAGTCGGTCCCACAGAAAAACTGGCAAATACACAATAAAATATACTCATACCGATAGAAGAACGCTGCTCGTAAGCAATTGCTAAAATGATGGCTACTGCCACGGCCGTTCCCGTTATCCAGGAACTTTGGTCAAACAATAAAATGCCAAGTTTGGCGGCCGCTAACAAGAGGATAAATATAGCCACCAGAACCAAAGCCCTGATGTGGTTTTTTATAAGTCTGCTCTGGTAATGATGGATGTAAAAGGCTAAGGCCAATGAAATCAGGACTACTATGATTGATATTGGCAGCAGGCTCCTAAAGCCGGTCTCTCCGAACAGTTCTCCCGTCGGATAAATACGCCGGATATGGTATGAAAGAATAGGTATGCATAATACAACGAAAATAAGCCATATCAGGATTGAGACAATCGTGTCGGCATCAGCGAGCCGACTTATTTTAGAACTGCGCTCAGCTGAGATACTCCTGCGAACCTGATTTCGACGCGGACTCGTTTTTTTTAAAAACCACATTTATACCTCGTATCTCGTAACGTATCTGTTGGTTACTCTTTAATTTTGTTTTTTGCATTTTTACCATAGGCCCTAACGATATTTTGTACCAATCGATGTCGTACGATGTCCCTTTGGCTTAATTGAACGTAACCTATATCCTTGATTCGTCGCAGCTTCTGGATTGCTTCGACCATTCCGCTTTTCTGACCCGGGTCAAGGTCGATTTGTGTTATGTCACCTGTAATTATCATTTTTGAACCTCGCCCCAATCTGGTCAAAATCATTAACATCTGCAAAGATGAAGTGTTCTGCGCCTCGTCACAGATAATGATAGCCTCGTTCAATGTTCGGCCTCGCATAAAGGCAAGGGGGATAATCTCGATAATGTCAAGCTCCATAAATTTTCTCATCTGTGCAAAATCCATCATATCGCCGAGAGCATCGAAAAGGGGACGAAGATAGGGGTTCACCTTTGCCTGCAAATCACCCGGCAAAAAACCAAGCTTCTCCCCAGCCTCGACAGCAGGACGGGCAAGGACTATCCTCCTCGTTTGTTTTTTCTTCAGCATTGATACGGCAACAGCTACGGCAAGGTATGTTTTACCGGTGCCGGCCGGTCCTATGCAAAAAGTAAGGTCGTTGGCGAGCATTGTTTCGATGTATTTTAGCTGCCCTTTTGTCGATGGCTCTATGACTTTTTTGCCGCCATAGACGGTAATGGCTTTGCCGGGAGCGGCGGTTATCAACGAATCGCCTTTAGTTAAAAAAGTATTTACATTTGCCGCCGTGAGAGAGCTATGCTTGATGAGGTGTTTTTGCATTCTGTCGATAACTTCGGCGGCGGTGTTAACACTCTTTTCTTTGCCACTGATTATTAAATCATCATGGCGAGCGGTAATTTGCACTCCAAGAGATTTACGCAAAAGCCGAAGATGACTGTCGGCCGGGCCGAATAATTCAAGCTGTTTGTGAACCGAATCTAATTGTATCGTAACTTCCAAATTTTTCCTCGTATTTCGTATTACTTATACTGTGAATCGTGACATTAACCGATACTCACGAGACACGGCCTGCCAGCATAAAAAACAAATAAGCAAAAGGTGCCGCCGCCAAAGGCGAATCAATGATGTCCAGTATCCCGCCAAAACCGGGTACGTTATCTGCCGAATCTTTCTGCTCGGCATCCCGTTTTATCATAGACTCGGCCAAATCACCGAGCTGCCCTATAAAGGCAAAGCAAATGCCAAAGATTGCAGCCAGACAAACAGACATTATATCACAAATTACCGCAAAAAGAACAGCAACTATAACTGCTGCCCCTACAGCGCCTGCCATACCTTCCCAGGTCTTGCCGGGGCTGATTTTAGGTGAAAATTTACGTTTTCCGAAAAGACTTCCGGTTGTGTAAGCTCCTATGTCAGATGATTTTACGACAAAAATAAACATCAGCAGCGGCCAAACCCCAAAATCGATTCTGACCGCAAGCACAAAACCGCTCAAAACCCCTAAATAAATAATAGAAAAATAATTTACTCCGCAATTGCCAATTGTTCCAAAAGTCCCGAAAAAGGCATATTGATATAAAAACAAACCCAACAAAATAAAAAACAAAAGAAAAAACAGATAAATCGCCGATGACAACTCGAAAACTTGAGGCCAATACCATCCACCTGCCAACAAAATCGAAGAGATGATCGAAAAAGGTGTAAAAATCTTCAATTTTTTTGCCGCCGCAAGTCTCGATATTTCCACCTGGGCCGGGATTGCCAGGACAGCGATAAGGAGATAAAGAATAGTGCCCTGAACAGGTTTATCGACCACCGCAGCGGTCAGAGAGCCGTCGAGCCAGCCGTCAATAATAACAACAGCTGTAAAAAGCACCGTCATTAGTACACCAAAAATCAACCTGTGTTTGAGCATAATTATCTGTTGGTATTTAACTATCGGCTATTTCGCTATTTATTGTCAACAGTCGGCCAGCTGATGAAACACCTACTTGATATCTCCGAAACGTCGCGTCCGCCGGGAGTAGTCCAGTATTGCTTTTTCCAAATCCGCTTTTTTGAAGTCAGGCCAAAAAGTCTCCGTAACATAAAACTCACTGTATGAAATCTGCCAGAGCAAAAAGTTGCTCACTCTCCTTTCGTTTGCAGTTCGTATCAACAGGTCCGGTTCGGCAATGTCAGGGGCATACAGGTGTCTTCTTATGGACTCTTCGTCGATATCTTCGAGGTCGATTTGGCCGTCTTTGTATTGCTGAGCAATTTTTTTTGAAGCATCGACGATTTCCGTTCTGCCGCCGTAATTTAATGCCAGGCCGAGTATCATTCCCGGGTTATCAGCGGTCATTTCAATGCTTTTGACAAGTTCGGCTTTAAGTTTTGCCGGCAGGCCGGACAATCGCCCGAGATGTATCAGTTTTACCTTGTTTTTCATCATCATAGGTCGAATGCCGACAAGGTATTGACTGTAAAGATGCATAAGCGCATCAACTTCGGCCCTGGGTCTTTTCCAGTTTTCTATGCTGAAAGTATATAAAGTCAGAGATTCGATTCCAAGTTTGACACTGTCTAAAGCTATTCTCTCGACCGTTTTTCCCCCGCGTCGATGTCCCTCGATTCGCGGCAGGCTTTTTTTCTGTGCCCAGCGTCCGTTGCCATCCATAATGATGGCAATGTGATGGGGTATTCTCTCGAATTCTATCCCCAGACGTTCAGCCGTTTTTTTTAATTTTTCCTTGAAACTTTCCTGCAACTTCTTTCACCCTACGCATCAAATATTAACCACGATTTATAATAACTTCAAACCTGCATAAAGCGCCGGAAAAAAAACTAAGAACCAAATACCATCATCTGAATATTGTTTGGCTTCGCTTTGGCCCAACACCGATAATTGTGACCGGTTTGCCGGTTTTTTCTTCGATGAGCATAATATAGTTTTGAGCATTCAGAGGTAAATCATGAAAATCTTTTACCTCGGTTATGTCCTGCTCCCAGCCCGGAAGGATTACATAAATACACCTGGCCTGAGACAGTCTGGCTGTATTTGCCGGGAAAAAGCAGGTTTCTTTACCGTTGATATCGTATGCCGTGCAAACTTTTATTTCCTTCAGACCTGTGAGAGTGTCGAGGTGCAGCAGGGCTATTGCATCGACTGCTCCGATAGCTGCCGTGTACGAGACCGCTACCGCATCGAACCACCCGCAGCGCCGGGGCCTGCCCGTGGTGGTGCCGTATTCGTTGCCTTTGTCACGAATATATTGGCCGACTTCATTGTCTTGCTCTGTGGGAAAAGGTCCGTTGCCGACCCTTGTTGTATAGGCTTTGACCACCCCGAAAAATTTATCAACCATTCTCATCGGCACGCCCGAACCGGCCGGCATCCCCAGTGAACTTGCATTCGAACTGGTCACAAATGGAAAAGTTCCGTGGTCAATGTCGAGCAGGGCTCCCTGTGCGCCTTCGAAGAGAATAGATTTCCCGTCCGCAATTGATTTGTGCAGAAGTTCGGTCGTATCGATTGTAAACGGCAAAAGTTTGTCGGCGTAAATTTTACACTTTTCGAAGATATCATCGGGTTTTATAGGCTCAGCGTTATAAACTGCGGCGAAGATTTTATTCTTGTATTCGGTAATTGTTTGTAGTTTGGCTCTGAGTGTTTCAGGGTCTCGCAAATCAGCCATACGCACCGCGTAACTTCTGCCGACCTTATCTGCATAGCAGGGGCCGATGCCTCGAATGGTTGTTCCGATTTTGTCTTTTCCAAGTGATTCTTCACGAAGCCGGTCTTCTGTTTTGTGATAATCCAGAACAACGTGAGCGTTTTCGCTTACAAACAGCCGCCCTTCGAGTGAAATTTCCTTTTCAGAGAGGGTGTCAATCTCCTTGATAAGCGTCTCCGGGTCGACAACTACGCCGTTTGTGATTACGCAGGTGACATCAGGCCGAACCGAACCGCTGGGTAAAAGATGTAAAGCAAATCTGCTGTCTCCGATAATGACGGTATGGCCGGCATTGGCCCCGCCGTTATATCGAACAACAATATCACTGTGCTCGGCAAGGACATCAACAACCTTGCCTTTGCCTTCATCCCCCCACTGCAAGCCGGTAATACAGGAATTCATTCGTCTTTGTTCCCCAAAAAAAAGCACAGGAACATAAATCTTTTGTGCTCTTGTGCCGGTTTTGATTTCAGGTTATTTGTGCAATCAGGTGCTCTAAAACAGCTCCCAGGTTGTCATACTTTCTATCGCTTACTTTGTATTTAGCTTCACTGCCGTTGGTGTCTTTGTAAGTAATTATAAAAAAGCCCTTCGAGTCAAAGTGGGTTTTATCTATTTTCTCAATCGAATCATAAGAAATGCTGCGTTTTCCTGCTACCAAGCGCTTCTCATCGGCGACAAGTTTCTTGTTTCTTATTATGAAAAGATAAACCCCTAAAAGTATTGCGCCGGAAATAAAATAATACGGTGCATTTTTGTTAAAAACAAGGTAAGTTTCAGGATTACCCTCGGAGTCGGTGTGTTCCTGTATCCACGTCTCGTTAAAGTAGCCGTCATAAGCACACCAAAGTGCAATAACAATGCAAACAACGATATAGATTTTCAAGTTGTTCTTTTTGAACTTACTTATCGGCGCCTCAATAGCCATTCTAAAACCTCTCCTGTAATTTACATTAATTGTTTTTCAAAAACGTACCTAATT